>JAJYQH010000012.1 GCA_021794705.1 Actinomycetes bacterium
CACCACTGAAAATTCGACGTCGACGTGAACGGCACCCGACCCCGATTCTCATTCGACAGTGCAGCGTTCGCTAGAACGCAGGCCGGTACACCTGGTGCACTGCCGCCCGCGGATATCGTTGCCACGATGGCGTTGGTCGTCATCCCGGGCGAGGCGGCGCTGAGCGACGCTGGTCCCAGCGGAGGAGGGAGCCGGGTGGCCGCCAGGAGGGGCGCACTACTGCTCACCATGTCGGCAGATCGTGCTCGGTCTCGTCGTGCTTCTCGACCCGGTCTACCCCGTGGGCCACTCGCGAATCGTCAGCGGTAGCTGGGTCGCCGCGGGACTCACCAGGAGGCCATAAGGGTGAGCTTGGTGGGCCGCTTCGGACACGACGGGAACTTGTCTCGAAAGTGGAACAGACCTCATGCACCATGAGAGTGGCAATATCGTTGGCACGAAGAAGGAGCACCCCATGGCGGGGAAGGATGCCGCGGAGGAGGGCACCGAGGGCCGGCAGCGCCGTCGGCCAGGCCAAACCGTCGAGTGTGGCTGGTGCGGACGTCCAGTCAATGTCCCGCCCCGCGGCCGTGTCCCATCCTGGTGCTCATCCGCCTGTCGCCATCGGGCGTGGGAGGCGCGACGGGCCAATCGGGAGCAGGCCCACGACATCAAGGTCGTCACCCGAACCATCGAGGTGGAGAAGCCGATCGTCCGCACTGTCGAGGTTCCAGTTCCCCTTGAACCGCGAACCGCGGAGGACTGGGCCAAGATGCTCGAACTGTTCGCCGTCCGTCTCGCGCAGGGACGCATCTACCGCCGAGACCTACCGAGCCTGGAGCCAGCCGTTCTGCACCTGGCGAAAGTCTGGGCTCGAATCGTCCGCTGAGCGCACCTTGGGGACGGCTGCGCTCCTCTCCCGCCGGTGTGACCGGGTCCCGAGCCAGGCTCGGAGCCCCACGACGCGGGACATGGTCACGGGGGCGTCTTGTTGACGCCAGCGCCGCCCACGAGCGGAAAGCACTAGGCCCGCGCAACCCTCCTGCTAGGAGCGTTACACGGGCCTATGTTGTGCATATGTTGCGCGAAACCAGGAAACTGGCCTCTCACTAGGGGTGAGTAACGGGATTCGAACCCGCGACATCCTGGACCACAACCAGGTGCTCTACCGACTGAGCTATACCCACCATGCGGCCGCTCGCGCGACAGCGTGACAAGAGTAGCGGAACGCGCAGACGGGAGGAAATCGACCTCAGGCGCCCGGGGCCTCGTCGAGGTCGAGCGGGACGGCCCCGGTCAGCGCCCCCTGGTGCCGGCGGGCGATCTCCCGGGCCTCGGCCGAGTTCGGCCCCGGGCGGGGGACGAAGACGGCCTCACGGTAGTAGCGCAGCTCCTCGATCGACTCCTGGATGTCGGCGAGCGCCCGGTGGTTGCCCGACTTCGCCGGGGACTGGTAGTAGGCGCGGGGGAACCAGCGGCGGGCCAGCTCCTTGATGCTCGACACGTCGACGTTGCGGTAGTGCACCCAGCCCTCGAGCTCGGGCATGTCGCGGGCGAGGAACATCCGGTCGGTGCCGATTGTGTTGCCCGCGAGCGGCGCCTTGCGCTCGGCGGGCACGTACGTGCGGATGTAGTCGAGCGCGATCCGCTGGGCCTCCTCGAGCGTCAGCCCGTCGGCCAGTTCCTCGAGCAGTCCCGAGTTGGTGTGCATCTCGCGGACGAAGTCGCCCATCTGCTCGAGCGCCTCGGCAGGGGGCTTGATGATGACGTCGACACCCTCGCCCTGCACGACGAGGTCACCGTCGGTGACCAGCACGGCGACCTCGACGAGGGCATCGTGCTCCAGGTCGAGGCCGGTCATCTCGCAGTCGATCCACACCAGCATGTCGTTCACAGAGGTTCACCTTACGTCGTGGAGGTGCGGCGCCCGGGACCGCCGGGGACCCAGCGTCCGAGCCAGGCCGCCCCGGCCCAGGAGATCGCCGCGAGTGCGACGGACGCCGCCGCGAGCGGTGCTGCGACGGTCACCAGCGTGATGACGAGGGGACCACTGGAATTGCCGGTGTCCCCGAACAGTCGCCACACGGAGAGGAACTGTGGTCGTCCCACCGCCGGGGACGCGTCCGAGCCGAGCGTCATGACAATGCCCGACGACGTGCCGTTGCCGATCCCCAGCAGGGCGGCCACCGCGGCGATCGTCCATGCGGTGTGCGTGAGCGGCAGGAGCCCGAGCCCCAGCCCGAGGATGACCATGGCGGGCACCGTGACCCACCAGCGTCCGAACCGGTCCATGATCCAGCCGCCGGGGAAGAACAGCAGCACGTCGAAGCCCATGCTCAGCGCGAAGATGAGGCTGGTGGACGCCGCGGAGAGCCCGTTGCTCTCGCACCAGAGCGGGATGATCGCCTGCCGGGCGCTCCGGACCGCCATGAGTACGAGGACGCCGACACCCTGCGTCGCGAAGACGACCTTGTGCTCGGAGACGACGCCCCGCAACGAGACCCGGTGGGGAACGATGTGCACGTGGTCGGCCTGCTCGAGGTCGGGCAGCACCCAGGTGACCACGGCGGCCGTGAGGCTCATGCAGGCGGCGAACGCGAAGGCGGTGCGGAGGCTGGCGCCCGAGACGATGGCCGCGCCGATGAGCGGGCCGACGAAGAATCCGATGCGGAACACCCCGCCCAGCGAGGAGAGCGCGCGGGCCCGCAACCGCAGCGGGATCACCTCGGTGAGGTACGTCTGGCGGGCCAGACCGAATACGGCGCCCGCCATCCCGTCGATGAACACGGCGACGCCCAGGGTGAGGAGGGATCCCGACAGGAACATGCCGGTGAGCGCCGCGGCGTCCAGCAGACAGGCCCCGATCATCGCCCGCCGGTCGCCGAGGCGGGCGGCGATCCAGCCGGCGGGGAGGTCGCCCACCACCTGCCCGATGCCGAGCAGGGCGGTGACGAAGGCTGCGGTGCCGACGGAAGCGCCCTCGCGCAGGGCGATCACCGCGATGAGCGGAATGACCGCGCCGTAGCCGATCGACGAGAGCAGGGTGGGACCGTAGCCGGAGACGATGATCTGCCGCCACTGGGCACGGGTGGGCTCGTCGGGATGGGGCCCAGCGACCTGGGTGAGGGGCTGGTGGCTGGACGTGATGGGTCCTCGGCAAGGTCGGGGATGGATGCGCCCCAGGCAGGACTCGAACCTGCGCGCGACAGATTAGAAGGCTGCTGCTCTATCCACTGAGCTACTGGGGCTTGCCACGCCAGTGTAACCGGGGCGACGTTGACCGGTCACTCGGCCGATCCCGGGGTGGGACGCCGCCAGGCCGCAGGCCGTCCCGTGGCGGCTAGTCTGGACGCCATGTCGGTGCAGCTCATGACGGGTCCGGAGCCTCGGGTGGTTCCGGAGCGTCGTGCCCGGATCCTGTCGGGGCTACCGCGTCCGGTCGATCGGTCCCGCCCCTGGCTGCGGCGCACCGTCCGCAACCCGTGGGCGTGGCTCATCCTCGCGCTGGTGCTCACCTACCCGCTGGGGCTGTGGCAGATGTACACCCTCCAGCACCCCGATCAGCACATCCAGGGTCACGTCATCCCCGGACTCAACAACGACGCGCTCCGCGAGGCGACCGGCCTCGCCGCGCGCACGGCGATCGTCTGGACCCTGCTGTTCGTCTGGCTCGACCGGTTCCGCCGCCAGGCGTTCTGGATGTACCTCGTGGCCTGGGGCTGGGGAGCGTCCATCGCCACCCTGGGAGCCATGTACCTCAACTCCTGGTTGGGCGAGCTCATGATGGTGCGCGGGGCGGGCGACCCCGGCGCCGGGGCCCGGGCGGCGGTGTTCTCGGCGCCGTTCATCGAGGAGGCGTGCAAGGCGACGATCGTCTTCGCGCTCGCGGTGCTCGTGCGCCACCGGGTCGCGAGCATCCTGCAGAGCGTCACCCTCGCCGGGCTCAGCGCCACCGGCTTCGCCTTCACCGAGAACATCGTCTACTACGCCCGCGCCCGGGTCTACGCCTCGTACCAGCGCGGCGCCGGCGACGCGGACGCCGCCGTGGCCAGCCTGTTCCGCCTCCGCGGCATCTACACCTCGTTCGGGCACATGCTGTTCACGTCGATGACCGGCATCGGCATCGGCATCGCCGTGCGCACCCGCAGCAAGCTCGTCCGGGTGCTCGCTCCGCTCACGGGCTACGTCCTCGCGGCGACGCTGCACATGTCGTTCAACGGCATCTCGAGCACCTCGGGGTCGACCTCCCAGCTCATGCCCTATTACTTCCTCGCCCTCGGGCTGGTGGCCGCGGTGGTCGCCTTCCTCGTCTTCCAGACCTACCGCGAGTCGCGGCGGATCCGCCAGCGGCTCACCGACTTCGTCCGGATGGGCTGGCTCGACGAGCGCGATCCCACCGTCTACTCCAGTTGGTGGCGGCGCATCTGGATCCTCACCGTCGCCGCCCGCCGGGGCCGCGCCAGCTGGTCGGCGAGCCGTCGGTTCATGATCGCCATCACCGACCTCGCCTACACCCGGGACGCCGTCGTGCGCGGCGTCGTCGACGCGGCCGGGGACACCTACGAGAGGGCGCTGCTGGTCGAGCTCCGGGGGCTGCGTCCGCTCGCCATCACCGAGAGCGCGGGGCTGCGGCTGGACATCCCGTGGGAGCGCGCCCGATTCTGGCAGCGCGGCCGCCGGGGCTGGCTGCCCCCGCAGTCGGGCGGCTGGGCGGCCCCGGTGCCGGTGCCAGTGCAGCAGTGGCCGGCGCCCCCACCGCAGCGCCGCTGACGGCGCCCGGACGGTGTTTCCCCGCGTCACGGCCCTCTGGCGTGCCACAGTGTGGGCCATGGGCGGGCACGGCAGGACGGTCTCGTGAGCGCGGTCGGCGTGAGCGGCGCGCTCACCGAACTGCGCGAGGCGCTCCTCCCCGTGCGCCTGCCCCTGCCACTGCCGGACGCCGCTGACCGTGCGCGGCTGGCCGGTGACATCCGCCACCAGCTGGACGACTACATCCTTCCCCGGCTCGCGGACATCGAGGCCCCGGTGCTCGCGGTTGTCGGCGGGTCGACGGGGGCGGGCAAGTCCACGATCGTCAACACCCTCATCGGCCGGGTGGTGAGTACGCCCGGCGTCATCCGTCCGACGACCCGCTCGCCGGTGCTGGTGCACCACCCCGACGACGCCCACTGGTTCGACACCGAGCGGATCCTGCCGGGCCTCATCCGCTCGCGGGTCTCCTCAGGCGACGCGAAGTCGCTCCAGCTGGTGGCCGAGCCCACGCTCCCGCGGGGTCTCGCCCTGCTCGACGCGCCCGACGTCGACTCGGTCGTCGCGAGCAACCGCCGCCTGGCCGCCCAACTGCTCCAGGCCGCGGATCTGTGGCTGTTCACGACGTCGGCCGCCCGGTACGCGGACGCCGTCCCCTGGGACTTCCTGCACTCGGCCGTGGACCGGCACGCCGCCGTGGCCGTCGTCCTCAACCGCGTCCCGCCGGGGGCGATGTCGCAGGTGCCGGCCCACCTCGGCCAGCTGATGACCGAGCGCGGGCTTGCCGAGGCCCCGCTGTTCGCGGTCCCCGAGACACCGCCGGACGCCGAGGGCCTGCTGCCCGACGCCGCGGTCGCACCCATTCGCACCTGGCTCGCCACCCTCGCCGCGGACCAGGCCTCCCGCCAGCGGGTGGTGCTGCAGACCCTCGACGGCGCCATCGGCGCGGTCGCGTCGCGGGCGCCGCTCATCGCGGCCGCGCTGGACGAGCAGTCCGAGGCGCTCGACCGGCTGCGCAGCGACGCGGACCGATCCTTCGCCGAGGCGGTGCGCGCGATCGGCGTCCAGTCGGCCGACGGCACCCTGCTGCGCGGAGAGGTGCTGTCGCGTTGGCACGAGTTCGTCGGCACGGGCGACGTCATGCGGGCGCTGGACGAGAAGGTCAGCTGGCTGCGCGACCGGGTGTGGGGCTCAATCAAGGGGACACCGCCCGAGGCGAAGCACGTGGGCGTCGCCGTCGAGGCGGGGCTCGAGGCGCTCGTCCGCGACGAGGCGGACGCCGCCGCCGAGCGGGCCGAGGCCGCGTGGCAGGCGACGCCCGCCGGGCGCGAGGTGCTCCGGAGGCTGGCGGCGTCCGGGATCGACCTGGCCAGGGTGTCGCCCGAGTTCCCGGCGCAGGCGGCGAGGGCCATCCGCGACTGGCAGGGCGACGTCATGGAGCTGGTGGCAGGCGAGGGGATGGGCAAGCGGAGCCGGGCGAGGTTCCTCGCCCTCGGCGTCAACGGCGCCTCGGTCGCGCTCATGGTGGCCGTGTTCGCCCACACCGGTGGCCTCACCGGGGCCGAGGTGGGCATCGCGGGCGGCAGCAGTGTCATCGCCCAGCGGCTGCTCGAGTCGGTGTTCGGCGACGAGGCGATCCGCCGGCTCGCCGAGCGCGCCAAGTCCGACCTGGACGCCCGCATCTCCGGCCTGCTCGCCGCCGAACTCGCCCGCTACGACGACGCCCTGACCGGCCTGGCGCCGGACGGGTCCGTGGCCGGCCGCATCCGCCGGGCCGCGTCGCTCGTGGAGGAGGCACGGATCTCGGGGTACGCGAGCCCAACGGCGATCGAGGGGCCGGCGTCCGGGGCGCTCGAGGCGAGCGGCGGGACCCGGGTCAACCAGGTGACCGCGGCCGCGGACGCCGACGTCGTGGAGGCCGAGCTGGTCGACCGTGCGCAGCCCGAGCGCCGGGCGGAGGACCGGCGGTGAGCCCCCGAGGGTCGTCGGACC
>JAJYQH010000037.1 GCA_021794705.1 Actinomycetes bacterium
GTGCCACGTCCGCGACGTGTGCGAGCTGTTCGCACGCCGGCTGCGGGCGATGCTGGACGCCGACCCCGCCGAGGGCGCCCGCTTCGCCGACTGGGACCAGGACGCCACGGCGCTGGAGAAGCGGTACTGGGAGGACGACCCGACGCGGGTGGCCGACGACTACGCCCGGCTCGCGGAGCGGCTGGCCGGCCAGTGGGACGCCGTCGGCGGCGACCAGTGGCAGCGGCACGGGCTCCGCTCGAACGGCTCGCAGTTCACCGTCGCGACCCTCGGCGTCTACCTCATCCACGACATCGAGCACCACCTGCACGACGTCGGGGCCTGAGCCGCGGCCGGGTCAGACGTTGTAGCCGATGGCCCGCAGCTGCTCGCGGCCGTCCTCGGTGATCATGTCGAGGCTCCACGGCGGCAGCCACACCCAGTTGATCGCCACCGAGTTCACCAGACCTTCGAGCACCGTCTGGGTGTCGTACTCGAGGCGGTCGGTGAGCGGGCAGGTCGGGCTGGTGAGGGTCATGTCGATGGTGACATTGGCCGACTCGTCGACGTGCACGCCATAGACGAGCCCGAGGTCGACGACGTTGACCATGAGCTCCGGGTCGACGACGTCGCGCATCGCCTCCTCGATCTCCTCGACGCTCGGCGCGGACACCCCGCCCGTCACGTCGGGCAGCTCGTCGCGCACGAGGTCGCTGGGCCGGGCGTCCCGGGCGGCGTCCTCCTGGGAAGCTTCGGTGGCCTGGTCGGGTCGCTGGTACATCTCACATCTCGCTTTCGTTGTCGGGTACCTCGGCCCCGGCCCGCACGAGCGCGTCGCGCAGCGCGGACCAGCCGAGGAGCGCGCACTTGACCCGCGCGGGGAACTGGGCGACACCGGCGAAGGCGATGCCGTCCTCGAGGCGGTCCTCGTCGGGCTGCACCCGGCCCTGGCCGTGCATCATGTGGCGGAACTCGTCGAACAGCGCCATCGACTCGTCCACCGTCCGGCCGATGACGAGGTCGGTCATCACCGACGTCGACGCCTGGGAGATCGAGCAGCCGAGGGCGTCGTAGCTGACGTCGTCGATCGTGTCCCCGTCGAGATGCACGCGCAGCGTGAGCTCGTCACCGCAGGTCGGGTTGACGTGGTGCACCTCCGACTGGAACGGGTCGCGCAGGCCCGCGTGGTGCTTCTCCCGGTAGTGGTCGAGGATGATCTCCTGGTAGAGCTCGTTGACGTCGGGTCCGGCGGTCACGCACCCACCTCCGTTCGGGTCTGGTCGGGTTGGGTCGGCTGGGCGCCACGCAGCCGGCGGGCCTCCTCGCGGGCCGCGCGACGGCGGGCCGTGCCGCTGCCGGAGGCCATCCGGCCGGCGAAGAAGTCGCGGGTGAAGACCAGGGCCTCCGCCAGCCGGTCGATCTCCTCCTCGGTGGTGTACAGGTAGCCCGACGCCCGGGTCGACGACTGGACGCCGAGCCGCTCGTGCAGCGGCCGGGCGCAGTGGTGACCGCCGCGGATGGCGACGCCGCGGGCGTCCAGCAGCTGCATGATGTCGTGCGGGTGCACGCCGTCGAGGACGAACGAGATCGCCCCGCCCCGGTCGATCGCCTCGGTGGGACCGAGGATCCGCAGGCCCTCGATGCCGCGCAGCGCGCCCAGCGCATAGCGGGTGATCTCCTGCTCGTGGGCGGCGACGGCGTCCATGCCGAGGACGGTGAGGTAGTCGATCGCCGCGCCGAGCCCCACAGCCTCGGCGATCGGCGGGGTGCCCGCCTCGAAGCGGTGCGGCGGCGGGGCGAAGGTCGAGCCGCTCATCCGGACGACCTCGATCATCTCGCCCCCGCCGAGGAACGGCGGCAGCTCGGCGAGCAGGTCGTAGCGCCCCCAGAGGACACCGACGCCGGTGGGTCCGAGCATCTTGTGCCCGGTGAAGGCGACGAGGTCTGCGCCCAGAGCCGAGACCGAGACCGGCAGTTGCGGCACGGCCTGCGACCCGTCGACGACCATCGTCGCGCCGACCGCGTGTGCCTGCTCGGCGATCCGCGCGATCGGGTTGACGGTGCCGACGACGTTGGACACCCAGGTGAGCGACACCACCCGGGTGCGCTCGTTGATGAGGCCCTCGCGCTCGGCGCGCTCGAGGTCGAGGCGTCCCTCGTCGGTGACGTCGAACCAGCGCAGGGTCGCGCCGCTCCGCTCGCAGGCCAGCTGCCAGGGGACGATGTTGCTGTGGTGCTCCATCACCGAGATGACGACCTCGTCGCCGGGACGGAGCCCCGACCCGAGGGTGTACGCGGCCAGGTTGAGCGCCTCGCTCGCATTCTTGGTGAAGACGATCTCCTCGGGACGCCGGGCCCCCACGAAGGCGGCGACCTTGGCGCGCGCGCCCTCGTAGGCCTCGGTCGCCTCGGACCCGAGCAGGTGCATGGCCCGCGCGACGTTCGCGTTGTGCAGGAGCAGGTGCTGCGCCATGGTCTCGACGACCCGGCGGGGCTTCTGCGACGTGTTCGCCGAGTCGAGGTAGGTCAGCGGGAACTCCCCCACCGTGCGTTCGAGCACGGGAAAGTCCCTGCGGACCGCGTCCACGTCATACATGCCCCACCACCTTCCGAACGTCCGTATTCACAGCGTCACGACCAGCCCCGGCATTCCCCGCCGCCGGCCTCGGCCCTCCCGCTTCGAGCGGCTGGCGTTCTCTGCTCTTGCTGGCGTTCTCGACGCCGATCCGGCAGAAATCGCCAGCCGTTGCGTCGAGATCGCCAGCCGCCCGAGCCGAGCCCGGACGCGCGGACCGCCAGGAGTCCGTGCGACGAGGAAGCTGCTGCGTGTGCGCAGCAGCGATGCGCCGAGGAGCGGGGGGTTGCACGGGGGTTGTCCCCCTTGCGATCACGCGGCGCGGCGGGTGAAGCGCTCGTAGCCGTTGGCCTCGAGCTCCTCGGCAAGTTCCTTGCCACCGGTCTCGGCCACCTTCCCGTCGACGAACACGTGCACGACGTCCGGGTGCACGTAGCGCAGGATCCGGGTGTAGTGCGTGATGAGCAGCAGGCCGCGGTCCTTCTGGGCGATGTAGCGGTTGATGCCCTCGGAGACGATCTTCAACGCGTCGATGTCGAGGCCCGAGTCGGTCTCGTCGAGGATCGCGAACTTGGGGTCGAGCAGTTCGAGCTGGGCGATCTCGTGCCGCTTCTTCTCGCCGCCGGAGAACCCCTCGTTGACCGAGCGGCCGGAGAACGAGCTGTCGAGCTCGAGCTTCTCGAGGGCGGCGTTGACGTCCTTCACCCAGGTGCGCACCTTGGGCGCCTGCCCGTCGATCGCGGTCTTCGCGCTGCGGAGGAAGTTGGCCACCGAGACGCCGGGCACCTCGACCGGGTACTGCATCGCGAGGAACAGGCCCGCGCGGGCCCGCTCGTCGACGGTGAGCCCGGTGAGCTCGACGCCGTCGAGGGTCACCGAGCCCGAGGTGATGCGGTACTTGGGGTGACCGGCGATGGAGTAGGCCAGCGTCGACTTGCCCGAGCCGTTGGGGCCCATGATCGCGTGCACCTGGCCGGAGTCGACGGTGAGGTCGACGCCCTTGAGGATCTCGATCGGTCCGTTCTCGGTGAGGACGTCGACATGAAGTCCGGAAATAGCGAGGGTGGCCATGGTCAGTTCTCCTGAGATGTGGTCGAAAAATCGTGGCTGTCGTAGCTGAGGGGGTTGTCGACGTCGACCTGGATGTCGTCACCGACGATGCGGACGGGGTACACCGGCACCGGCTGGGTGGCCGGCAGCCCGAGCGCCCGCCCGTCGCGCAGGTCGAAGCGGGAGCCATGGAGGTAGCACTCGATCGTGCGGTCCTCGACGTCGCCCTCGCTGAGCGGGACGTTGGCGTGGCTGCACTCGTCCTGGATCGCGTACCACTCGCCCCCGTGCCGGACGATGGCCACGTCGAAGTCGCCGGCGTCCGCGGCGAGCGGCAGGTCGTCGGTGATCTCCGAGACCTGGGCGACGGTGCGGAAGCTCATGCGTCCTCCCCCGCCGTGACGGCCGACAGTTCCCGCTCGACCTCCTGGAGCATCCGCTCCTCGATCGCCGGGACGCCGATGCGGCGGATGATGTCGACGAAGAAGCCGTGGACGACCAGGCGGCGGGCCTCGGCCTCGGCGATCCCGCGGCTCTTGAGGTAGAACAGCTGCTCGTCGTCGAATCGGCCGGTGGTCGAGGAGTGGCCGGCACCGACGATCTCACCCGTCTCGATCTCGAGGTTGGGCACGGAGTCGGCCTGGCAGCCGTCGGTGAGCACGAGGTTCTTGTTGGCCTCGTAGGTCTCGATGCCCTCGGCCACCTTGCGGATGAGCACGTCGCCCACCCACACCGAGTGGGCGCCCTGGCCCTGCAGCGCGCCGCGGTAGTCGACCTTGCTCTTGGTGTGCGGCTGGTTGTGGTCGACGAACAGCCGGTGCTCGGTGTGCTGGCCGGCGTCGACGAAGTAGAGGCCGAACTGCTCGAGCGAGCCGCCGGGCCCGGCGTACTGCGCCCGCTCGACGATCCGCACCGCCTTGCCGCCCATGGACGCCTGCACCGTGCGCACCTGGGCGTCGCGCCCGATCCGCAGCGACACCTGCCCGGCGTGCACCGCGTCATTGTCCCAGTCCTGCAGCGAGACGAGGTTGACCTGTGCCCCGTCGCCGATGAGCAGGTCGGTCTTGTTCGCGTACTGGGCGCTGCCCTCGTGCCGGATGGCCACGGTGGCGACGGCATGGTTGCCGACCCGCAGGATGACGTGGTCGAACACCGTGCCGCCTGTGCCGCGGAGGGTGATGAGGAGGGGCTCGACGAGCTCGACCTCCGCGGGGATGTCGATGAGCGTGGCGCCCTCGGCGTTGGCCGCCGCGAGCGCGGCCACCCGGTCGACGGGCGGCTCGACCGACAGCTCCCTGGCCTGCTCCGCGGTGACCTGCGAGACCGTCACCCGCTCCGGGAGGTCGGCGTCGAACTCGAGCCGGCCCCCGGTGGCGCCGGAGGTGAGCAACGTCCGGAACGTGCGCACCGGGGTGAACCGCCACACCTCCTCGCGCCCGGTGGGCACCGGGTGGTCGTCGACGCTCCACGACGGGGTCGGGTGCAGGTGCGACGACACCGTCTCGACGGCGCCGGCGACGTTCGGCGCGGCGGGAGGCGGCGTGATGGTCTCGGTTGTCACAGTTTCTCGTTCCTTCTTCGGGAGGGCCAGGGAGGTGGACGGGGCGGGCCGGCTCAGCCGACCGCGCCCTCCATCTGCAGCTCGATGAGCCGGTTGAGCTCGAGGGCGTACTCCATCGGCAGCTCGCGGGCGATCGGCTCGACGAAGCCGCGCACGATCATCGCCATCGCCTCGTCCTCCTGCAGGCCGCGCTGCATGAGGTAGAAGAGCTGGTCCTCGCTCACCTTCGACACGGTGGCCTCGTGGGCCATCGACACGTCGTCCTCACGGACGTCGACGTAGGGGTAGGTGTCGCTGCGGCTGATCTGGTCGACGAGCAGGGCGTCGCACTTCACCGACGACGCCGAGTGGGACGCTCCCTCCCGCACCTCGACGAGGCCGCGGTAGGACGAGCGGCCGCCGGCGCGGGCCACCGACTTGGAGATGATCGAGCTCGACGTGTGCGGGGCGCAGTGCACCATCTTGCTGCCGGCGTCCTGGTGCTGCCCCTCGCCCGCGAACGCGATCGACAGGGTCTCGCCGCGGGAGTGCTCGCCCATGAGGTAGACGGCCGGGTACTTCATCGTGACCTTCGACCCGATGTTGCCGTCGATCCACTCCATGGTCGCGCCCTCCTCGCAGGTGGCGCGCTTGGTGACCAGGTTGTACACGTTGTTCGACCAGTTCTGGATGGTCGTGTAGCGGCACCGGGCGTTCTTCTTGACGATGATCTCGACGACCGCGCTGTGCAGCGAGTCGGACGAGTAGATCGGGGCGGTGCAGCCCTCGACGTAGTGCACGTAGGCGCCCTCGTCGACGATGATGAGCGTCCGCTCGAACTGGCCCATGTTCTCGGTGTTGATCCGGAAGTAGGCCTGCAGCGGGATCGACACGTGCACGCCCTTCGGCACGTAGATGAACGAGCCGCCCGACCACACCGCGCTGTTGAGCGAGGCGAACTTGTTGTCGCCGACCGGGATCACGGTCGCGAAGTACTCCTGGAACAGCTCCGGGTACTCCTTGAGCGCGGTGTCGGTGTCGAGGAAGATGACGCCCTGCCGCTCGAGCTCCTCGTTGATCTTGTGGTAGACCACCTCGGACTCGTACTGGGCGGCGACGCCGGCCACCAGCCGGGCCTTCTCGGCCTCGGGGATGCCGAGCCGGTCGTAGGTGTTCTTGATGTCCTCGGGCAGGTCGTCCCACGACTGCGCCTGCTTCTCGGTGGAGCGGACGAAGTACTTGATGTTGTCGAAGTCGATGCCCGACAGGTCGGCGCCCCATGTGGGCATGGGCTTCTTCTGGAACAGCTTGAGGCCCTTGAGACGGAGGTCGCGCATCCACTCGGGCTCGTTCTTCATCGCCGAGATGTTGCGGACGACGTTCTCGTTGAGACCGCGCTGCGCGGCCGCACCGGCCAGGTCGGCGTCGTGCCAGCCCCACTGGTAGGTGCCGAGGGCAGCGAGATGCTCGTCCTGGGTGGAACCCAGGCCCGGGGCCATGGGAACGGCTTGCGGGTTGTCGAGCTGGGTCATGTCTCAGCCTTTCGCGGGTGGAT
>JAJYQH010000331.1 GCA_021794705.1 Actinomycetes bacterium
GCGGGCTTGTACCCGGCGGTGTCGGGAAGGGTGGGTACAGCCCCGCCCTTGGCCGAGAAGTCGAAGGCGCTGGTGAGGTCGCCGCAGACCGCGCGGCGCCACTGCGTGATGTTCGGCGACGCGACCCCGAAGCGGGCCTCGAGGAAGCGGACGATCGAGGTGTGGTCGAAAGTCTCCGAACACACCCAGCCGCCCATGCTCCATGGAGAGACGACGATCATCGGGACCCGCACGCCGAGGCCGAATTGGCCCGGGACGTCCTTGCTGCCGAAGACCGTCGGGCTGCCGTCGTACCACTCGCCGTCGGTGGTGACGGTGGACGCGCCCGGGATCTGGGGAGTGTTGGGGTGGGGCGGGACGATGTGGTCGAAGAAGCCGTCGTTCTCGTCGTACATGAAGAACAGAGCGGTCCTGCTCCACACATCCGGGTTGGAGGTGAGGATGTCCAGGATGTTCGCGGTGTACCAGGCGCCGTAGTTCGGGGGCCAGTTCGAGTGTTCGGTGTAGGCCTCGGGGGCGACGATGTAGGACACCTGCGGAAGCGTGCCGCCCGTGACGTCCTCCCGGAAGATGCGGAAGAGGTCGTCGTGGCCGTTGAGAAGGTTCGTCCCCGTGCGGGCCTTGTCGTAGAGCGGCGTCCCTGGGGTCGCGTTCTGGTACTGCGTGAAGTAGAGCAGGGAATTGTCGCCGTAGTTGCCGATGTAGGGGTTGCCGGTCCAGCCCTCGTAGTGCGCCGGGTCCAGGCCCTCGCCGATGTCCTGGTAGACCTTCCAGCTCACCCCGGCCTTCTCGAGTTCCTCCGGGTACGTGGTCCACCAGTAGCCGTTCTCGCCGTTCCACAGGTCCGGGCCGCCGCCCCGGCGGAACGGGTCGTCGCCGCCCGTGAACATGTAGTAGCGGTTGGGGTCGGTGGGGCCGAGCACGGAGCAGTGGTACTGGTCGCAGACCGTGAAGGCGTCGGCGAGGGCGAAGTGGAACGGGATGTCGCCGCGATCGTAGAAGGCCATGGTGGCCTCGGACTTCGCCGGCAGCCACATGTCGTACTTGCCGGCGTTGAAGGCCTCGTGGGTCATCTTCCACGAGTGGTCGAGGTCCTCCATGAACTGCATGCCCAGGTTCGGCGCGGTCGGGTGGTACGGGAGGACGTCTCTGGTCCCGTTGTTCTGCCAGAAGGTGCTCTTCCCGCTGGGCAGGACGGCCGGGTGCGGGTCCGAGAATCCGCGGACGCCCTTGAGGGTGCCGAAGTAGTGGTCGAACGCGCGGTTCTCCTGCATGAAGACGATGACGTGCTCGACGTCCTTGATGGACCCCGTGGCCCGGTTCGCCGGGATCGAGGCGGCGCGCGCAATGCTCTGGCCGAGCATCTGCGAGATCGCGGTGCCCGCCGCTCCTGCGGCCGAAAGCTGAAGGAAACGACGACGGTTCAGGCGTGGCATGAGCTGCTCCTCCTAGTGCTGGTGTTTCCGGCTGTGAAGCAGCCTCGCCCAACCGGGTGACGAGGGCATGGAGACCTGGTGAACGGGTTGCGAACTCCGAGCGACGTGACGGACGCGTCGGCCAAAGGCGGGCTGTTCCCGTCCGGCTGACTTCCGCACGCCACGTCGATCCCCTCCCTCTGGCAGTAGCCACTCCAAGCCGCGAGACTGGGGGCGCAGAGAGCCGCCCGTCTAGGGTGGAGAACACAGTCTTGAAGGAGGGGGTCCATGGCCGGAACCACCGTCCGACTCGCCCACATCCTGGCGGTCGCCGCGCGGCACGCCGGGCCGGCGGTGCGGAGCATGGGGGGAAGCGATCCCTTCGGGACCGGTCAGGGCGCCCCGGACGCCGCGGCGTCCGGGGAGTCGGGCGACGGCACGAGCGACCCGGAGCGCCTGGCGTCCGACCTCGAGGGCCTCGGGGCCACCTTCGTGAAGCTCGGGCAGTTGCTGTCCACCCGGCGCGACCTGCTCCCCGACAGCTACACCGACGCGCTCGCCCGGCTGCAGGACAACGTCGAGCCGTTCCCGACCGAGCAGGTGCGCGAGATCATCGAGCAGGAACTCGGCGCCCCGGTCAATGACCTGTTCACGGTCTTCCACGACACGCCGATGGCCTCCGCGTCGATCGGACAGGTGCACCGGGCCATGACCCGGTCGGGGCGCGAGGTCGTCGTCAAGGTGCAGCGGCCGGGGGTCGTCGAGCAGGTTGCCGAGGACATGGACGCCCTCGAGCGGATCGCGGCGATGCTCGACGCCACCAGCGTGGGCCAGCGGGTCGGCACCCGGGCGCTGCTCGACCAGTTCCACCGGGTACTCCTCGACGAGCTCGACTACCGCAAGGAGGCCGCGCACCTCGAGCGGTTCCGTCGCCTCACCGAGGACGAGCCGCTCATCGTCGTGCCCGCCCCGCTCCGCGACTTCTGCACCGAGCGGGTGCTGACGATGGACTACATCCACGGCAAGAAGGTCACCGACGTGGGGCCGCTCGGTCTCATGGACGTCGACGGCCCGGCCCTCGCCGACGCGCTGTTCGGATTCACCCTGCGCACGATCCTCAGCGGAGGCGTCCTGCACGCCGACCCGCACCCCGGCAACCTGCTGCTCACCGACGAGGGCATCCTCGGGCTCATCGACCTCGGGATGGTTGCCGCGGTGCCGCGCCGCCTGCAGGGACAGCTGGTCCGCCTGCTGCTGGCCGTCTCCGAGGGCGACGGGGAGCAGGTCGCCGACGTGCTGGCGTCCATGGGGCAGCCGCTGCCCTCCTGGGACCCCGCCGGGTTCCGGGAGGACGCGTCCCACCTCGTCGATTCCTCGCTCTCGCTCGGCGCGGAGGTCGAGGCGGGCTCGATGCTCCTCGAGCTTGCCCGGGTGGCCGGCGACCACGGGATGCGCCCCCCGGCCGAGATGGCCCTCGTCGGCAAGGCCCTGCTCAACCTCGACCAGAGCACCACGCACCTCGACCCGAACTTCCTGCCCGAGCAGGCGATCCGGGCGCACCTGCCGCGGATCCTCGCCACCACCTTGAAGCCGTCGCCGGCCAGCGTCGCCGTGGGAGCGCTCGACTCGAAGGAGTTCCTCGAGTCGCTGCCCGGACGGGCCAACCGGATCCTCGACTCCCTCGCCGACGGGACGTTGACGATCAAGGTCAACGCGTTCGACGAGGACCGGCTGTTCCACCACACTCAGCGCCTGGTCAACCGCCTCACCATCGGGATCATCCTCTCGGCGATCACGGTGGCCGCGGCGTTGATGATGCGGGCGCCCGGCGGCGCCCGGCTGTTCGGCTACCCCGCCCTCGCGGTGTTGTTCTTCCTCATCGCCGCGATCGCCGGGCTGGGCCTCATCGGGTGGATCGCCATGACCGACCGGGAAGCCGCCCGGCGGGCCAAGCAGAAGCTACAGAAGGAGAACGTATGAGCACCGCAGACGAGCTGGTGAGCCGGCTTCCGCGCACGCTGTTCATCGGCGGACGCTGGAGCGACGACCCGACCCCCCTGGACGTCACGAATCCGGCCACCGGACGCAGCCTCACCTCGATCGCCGACGCGTCCCCGGAGCAGGGCGTCGCGGCCCTGGACGCCGCCGTGGCCGCCCAGGCCGACTGGGCCGCCACCGCTCCCCGCGACCGGGCCGAGATCCTGCGCCGGGCGTACGAGCTCGTCATCGAGCGGGTCGACGACTTCGCGCTGACCATGACCCTGGAGATGGGCAAGCCGCTCGCCGAGTCGCGCGGCGAGGTCACCTACGGCGCGGAGTTCCTCCGCTGGTTCAGCGAGGAGGCGGTGCGGATCGAGGGCCGCTACTCCACCGCCCCCGCCGGAGGCGGCAGCCGCATCCTCACCCTCAAGCAGCCGGTCGGCCCCGTCTACGCGATCACCCCGTGGAACTTCCCGCTGGCGATGGCGACCCGCAAGATCGGTCCGGCGCTGGCCGCCGGGTGCACGATCGTCATCAAGCCGGCGTCCCAGACCCCGCTCACGACCATGCTGTTCATGACCGTGCTCGAGGAGGCCGGCCTCCCCGCGGGCGTGGCGAACTGCATCACGACCAGCCACTCCGGCTCGGTGTCCGAGGCGATCATCAGCGATCCGCGGCTGCGGAAGGTGACGTTCACCGGCTCCACCGAGGTGGGCCGCAAGCTGCTGGAGCAGGCGTCCGGCGGGATCCTCCGCACGTCGATGGAACTGGGAGGCAACGCCCCGTTCGTCGTGCTCCCCTCGGCCGACCTCGACAAGGCCGTCACCGGCGCCGTGCTCGCCAAGATGCGCAACGTGGGCGAGGCGTGCACGGCCGCGAACCGCT
This sequence comes from Actinomycetes bacterium, assembly GCA_021794705.1. GTDB lineage: Bacteria > Actinomycetota > Actinomycetes > Propionibacteriales > Propionibacteriaceae > JAJYQH01. Next base: position 4,281 of record JAJYQH010000331.1, read on the forward strand.
TCATCGTGCACGAGTCGCTCGCGGAGGAGTTCTCGTCGCGCCTGGCCGAGCGGATGGGTGCCATGCGGGTCGGGGACGGCACCCAGGACGGGGTCGAGGTCGGCCCGCTGATCAACGCGGACGCCGTCACCCACGTCGAGGAGCTCGTCCAGGACGCCGTCGACCGCGGGGCGCGCGTGCTCACCGGCGGCCAGCGGTTGAGCGGCGGCGAGTACGGCGAGGGCACGTTCGTCGCTCCCACGGTGCTCGGCAACGTCGCCCCGGGCAGCCGGTGCCTGCACGAGGAGATCTTCGGCCCGGTCGCCCCGATCGTCAGCTACTCGACGATCGACGAGGCCGTCGCCCTCGCCAACGACACCGAGTTCGGACTCATCGCCTACGTGTTCGGCGAGCAGCTCACCGAGGCGCTCACCGTCTCGGAGCGGCTGGAGACCGGGATGATCGGCCTCAACTCGGGCGTGGTCTCCAACCCCGCGGCGCCGTTCGGAGGCGTCAAGGCGTCCGGGCTCGGCCGCGAGGGCAGCCACGAGGGCATCGAGGAGTACCTCGAGACGAAGTACATCGGGCTGTCGCTCGGCTGAGCGGCGTCCGGGGGCCGGCTCGGGTAGGCTCGGCGGCCAACGAGGGAGTGGGATGGCACGCAGGCAGATGCCCCGCGGGGAGACGGTCAAGGGACCGCTCACCGGGATCAGCTTCGAGATGCCCGTCGAGGCCCCACCCCGGCCCTGGTGGCGGTGGGTCGCCGGCGTCCTCATGGGGCTGGTCGCCGTGGCCGTGACCCTGCTCGAGTTGAGCAGCCCGACCACCCACACGGTGCTCTACGGCGACCTCTACGGGTTCGCCGGGTGGCTGCTGGGCACGCTCATCGTGGCCGGCATCCCCTGGGTGCTCACGTACTTCCTCCTCCGCAAGCCGCGGGTGCGGAAGGTTCGGGTCGACACGCCCCGTCGCTGAGGTGGTTGGCTGGGGGCATGATCACGACGCTCCTCCTCGACGCCGACGGCGTGGTGCAACTCAACACCGGGCTCTACGGACGGATCGACGCACTACTCCAGGGCAAGGCGACCTTCTGGGACGCCTCGCCCGTCGAGCAGCGCGGCATGACGGGCACCGTCGACGTCCAGCGGGAACTGCAGGACTTCCTCGACGAGCGGGGCATCGACCTGCGCTCCGAGGTGCTTCTCGACGCCTGGTGCTACACCGAGCCCGACCCGGAGGCGTTCGCGCTCGTGGACGCCGTCCGGGCGCACGGCACCCCGGTCTACCTCGCGACGAACCAGCAGCCGGTGCGGGGTCGCTGGATCCGGGAGACCCTCGGCTACGAGCGGCACGTCGACGGCCTGTTCGTCTCTCACGAAATGGGACTGGCCAAGCCCGATCCCCGGTTCTTCCTGGCGATCCTCAGCATGATCGGCCGGGAGCCGGGAACGACACTGTTCATCGACGACCACGAGGCCAACGTTGAGGGCGCCCGGAACGCCGGGCTGCACGCCGAGTGGCACGACCGCACGACCGGGGCCGGCGACCTCGCGCGGATCCTCGACGCGTACGGCGTCCGACACTGATCGGGGACGCCGGGAGCGCTCAGTCGCGGCGTCGCGGACGCCGGAACACCGGGACGTCGGGGGTGGACTCCTCGGCGGCGTATCGGTAGCCGGCGGCGTCGAACTCGGTGAGCGCCCTGGCGCTGCGCACCCGGTTGAGCACGAGCCACGCCGCCATCTCCCCGCGGGCGCGCTTCGCGCTGAACCCCACGACGCGGTAACGGCCCTGCGGATCCTCGTCCTCGAAGCGGGGCGAGACCACGCGGGAGTCGAGCGCGTCGGCGTCCACCGCGGCGGAGTACTCCTGCGAGGCGAGGTTGACGAGCACGTTCGCTCCCGGCGAGGCCGCGAGGTCGGCGCGAACGAGGTCGGTGATCCGCTCGCCCCACCACTCGTAGAGGTTGCGGCCGCGCTCGGTTCGCAGCCGAACGCCCATCTCCAGCCGGTAGGGCTGGATGAGGTCGAGCGGGCGCAGCAGCCCGTACAGCCCGGACAGGATGCGCAGGGTCTTGCTCGCCTCGGTGAAGTCGCGCTCGGTGAACCGCTCGCGCACCGCCATCCCCTGGTAGACGTCACCGGCAAAGGTGAGCACCGCCGGGCGCGCGTTGCGGGTGGTGAACGGCAGCTCGAAGTCGCGGTAGCGGCGGGCGTTGAGATCGGCGAGCTCGTCGGAGATGCCCATGAGGGCGGCGATCTCCTCCGGGGTGCGGGTCACCATGACGTCGATGAGCCGCCGGCTCTCGTCGAGCATCCGCGGCTCGGTGTGCTTGCGGGTGGGCAGGGCCGACTCGAGGTCGAGCGTCTTCGCGGGTGACAGCAGCGCCAGCATGCACCGACCTTAACGGCGGACGCCGCGGCGTCCGGGCGC
>JAJYQH010000335.1 GCA_021794705.1 Actinomycetes bacterium
CCGGTCCCCACGGGTGGAAGGATGCGGGGCGGTAACCCCAGCGATCTCCCCCGACCGGCGTCCGAACCGGCGGGTGGGCCGAGAGGCTCGACGATGAACTCCTTCTCCCTGGCGTGGCGCGAGGTGCGGCTGCACCCGTCGCGGTTCGTCGCCATGCTGGCGGCCCTCGTGCTGTCGGTGGGGTTCCTCGCGGCGATCCAGGTGTACACCGCGACCGAGGCGGACGCCGCCAGCGCGCGGGCCGCGCTGTGGGCCAGCCGCGCCGACGTGGTCGTCGAGACCCACCTGTGGCACTGGCCGGACGCCCGCTACGACCGGGACACCTCGCTCGCGGACGCCGAGAGCCTGCTCGACCAGGACCCCGACGTGGCCTACCACGAGCGCTTCAGCCGGCTGGCGGCCCGGCTGAGCAACGGCAGCACGCTCACCGGGGTCATGCTCAACTCGGTCGTCACCCACCCCGGTCTGCAGTGGTACCCGGTGAGCCAGGGCCGCGCCCCGCGCACCACCCGGGAGATCATGCTCACCACCGACACCGCCCGCCAGCTCGGGGTCGGGATCGGAGACGTCGTTCACCTCGACGTCGTCCGCGGGGGAGCGATGACCGTCGTCGGCCTCACCGACCAGCGCGGGGACGCCACCCCGCCCGCCTACGTCACCTACGGCCTGCTTCTCGAGGCCGACAAGCAGTTCCCGACGCCGAACTACAACATCGTCGCCGACCCGTCGGCCAAGCTCGACCAGACGCCGTACTCCTCGGGCGACGGCATTGGCATCGTCCTCCTCGTCAAGGCCAGGGACCCGGGCACTGCAGGCAGCCTCGCCGAGCGGATGCGCGAGGTGTTCCTGCGCAAGATCGTGCTGCACGCCGACCCGAAGAGCGCGGCCGAGGTGCGGCAGGAGGCCGCGGCGTCCGGTCTCGGCGGCACCGGCTGGCTCGGGTCGCTGACCACCGCGACCGCGGCCATGTCGCTCGTCGTCGGCGCGATCACGGTGGCGACCACCTTCGGCATCCTCATCGCCCAGCGCCGCCGGCAGATCGGCCTGCTCCGGGCGGTGGGAGCCTCGAAGGGCCAGATCGCCCGCTGGTTCCTCGTCGAGGCCACCCTGCTCGGCGTCGTCGGGGCGCTCGTCGGGACGCCGGCCGGCATCGGCGCCGCCGCGCTCATCTGCTGGCTCGGGACGCACTCCATCGGCTACGGGCTGGTCGTGCCGTGGGCGCGGCTGGCGGTGATCGCGGTCGCCGGTGTCTTCGCCGCCGTCGTGGCCGCCCTCGTGCCTGCCCGGGAGGCCACCCGGGTGTCTCCGTTGGAGGCCCTCAACCAGGCCGCGACCCGCGGACCCTCGCGCGCAGGTCTCCTCCGGCACCGGGTCGCCACGGCCGGGGCGGTGGCGCTGGGGGCGCTGGCCATGGTGGCGGCCCTGGTCGCCGGCCCCCGGACGCCGACCGGCGTCCGGATCGCCCTCGTCGTGGCGGGCGCGCTCGCCGTCGCCGTCGCTCTGCTGGCGGCCGCCCCGCTCTACCTGCCGCCGGTGATGCGGGCGCTGGCCCGGGGGGCCCGCAGGCATCCGGTCGTCGAGCTCGCCGCGTCCAACGCCGCGCGCAACCCGGTGCGCTCGGGCGCGACGTCGGCGTCCCTGATGCTCGCCGTCGGGCTGATCGTCACGGTGATCGTCGGCACGGCCGTGGGCAGCGCCGGGGCCATGGCCCACCTCCGCGAGCGCTACCCCGTCGACGTGAGCCTGCAGGCGGCGATCCAGGAACCCGAGCCGGTCGACATGGCCTTCGGCCGGTCGCCGATCAGCAACCGGGACGCCAACGGCATGCTCGTCGGCTTCTCCTCCGACGCGCTCGGCCTCGTCCGCTCCACGCCCGGGGTCGCGGACGCGGGGGAGTTCCTCACCTCCGAGCCGCTCACGATCATCGCCGGGCCCGGCCTCAACGGGGTGTTCCCGGTCATGGCGCTCGTGCCGGCGGCCGAGCCCCTCCTCTCGCGCCCGGTCACCCTCACCGACGGGCAGGTGGGTCTGCCCACCGAGGTGATGCACGCGCTCAAGGTCTCGCCCGGGTCCACGGTGACCCTGCAACCGTTGGTCGGCAACGAGGTCGACCTCCACGTCGTCGAGAGCAACATCGGCCCCGCGCTGGCGGTGGTGACGCCGGCGACGCTGGCACGGATCGGCGTCCACACCAAGCCGGGGCTCATCCTCACCCGGCTCGACGGCAGCAGGCCGGCCGCGACCGTGCTCGACCACCTCTCCGCCCGGTTGATCCCGGAGAACTCCGGTCTCGACGTCAGCGGCAGCGTCCAGCAGCAGGAGAACCTCCGCCGGGTGATCGACGGGGCCCGGCGGATCCTCATCGGCCTGCTCTCGGTGGTCGCCGTCGTGGCGATGGTGGGGGTGGCCAACACCCTGGGGCTGTCGGTCATCGAGCGCACCCGCGAGTCGGCGCTGCTTCGCGCCCTCGGTCTCGGACGCCGCTCGCTGCGGCTCATGCTGCTCGTCGAGGCGGTGGCGCTCAGCGTGGTCGCGCTCGTCCTCGGCGGTCTGGCCGGGGTCTGGTTCGGCTGGGCCGGCGCCGCCGTCGTCCTGCACGAGGTGGGGGCGCTGTCCTCCCCGCTCGTCGTGCCGTGGATCCCGATCGCGCTGGCGGGGCTCGCCGTGGTGGTCGCGGGCGCCGCGGCGTCCGTGCTGCCCGGCCGGGCAGCCGCACGGGCCACGCCGATCGAGGCGCTGGCCGACCTCGGCTGACCGGGCGCTACAGCTGCAACTGCTCGCCCATGACGACCGTGCGGTCGGAGGGCAGGTGGTAGACCTGCGGCGGGTCGGCCTTGATGTGGCTGAGCCACACGTAGATGGAGTCGGCGAGCGCGCCGAGCCCGTGCCGCGCCGGATCGCGGCGCACGTCGAGCAGTGACAGGAAGTAGAACGCCTTCTCGCAGTCGAGTCCCAGCTCCGGACGCTGGGCGGCGGCGTTCGCCAGCGCCTTCGGCACGTCCTGCGAGTCGTTGAAGCCGACCCGCACGGTGATCTGGGTGATGCCGTCCTCGGCGTCCCCGAGGTCGTCCACCGTCACCCGGTCGACGTGCCGGATGTGCGGAACGTTCTCGGTGATGATCGTCACCATCACCACCTGCTCGTGCACGACGTGGTTGAACTCGACGTTGGAACGCAGGGCGAGCGGCGTGGTGCCGACGGTCGGGTGCGGGAACACGGCCAAGCCCGGGATCCGCTGGTAGCGGCCGCTGTGCACGATGTCGAGGAAGTGGCGGATGGTGCCCTCGCGACGGATCCGGGCGATCCGCTGCCGGCGTGCCCCACTGCGCCAGATGAGCATGATCGAGGTGGCGATGAACGCGATGACCAGCGGCAGCCAGCCGCCGCTGACGATCTTCAGCAGGTTCGCGCCGAAGAACAGCACCTCGAGGCCACCGATGACCACCGCGATCGCGACGCAGACTCCCCAAGACCAGTTCCACACCCGCTTGGCCAGGAGCAGGAACAGTGAGGTGGTCAGCAGGAGCGTGCCGGTGACGGCGAGGCCGTAGGCGGTGGCCAGGCGGGCGGAGCTGCGGAAGATCGAGATGAGCAGCAGCACGCCCACGAAGAGGATCCAGTTCATCGCCGGCAGGTAGATCTGCCCTGCCTCGGACGACGAGGTGTGCTTGAGCTTCAGTCGCGGGAACAGGCCGAGCCGCATCGCCTGATACGCCACCGAGTAGGTGCCCGAGATGACGGCCTGGGAGGCGATGACGGTGGCCATCGTGCTGAGAACCACGAGTGGGAGGGTCGCCCAGCCCGGTGCCATGAGGAAGAAGGGGTTGACGGCCGTGCTCGGCGTGGTGAGGATCATCGCCGCCTGGCCGAGGTAGTTGATCATCAGCGCGGGGAAGACGAGCGCGAACCAGGCGAGCTTGATCGGACGGGGGCCGAGGTGGCCCATGTCGGCGTAGAGGGCCTCCGCGCCGGTGATCGTCAGCACGACCGCGCCCATGGACACGAAGGCGATGAGCGGGCGGTCGAGGATGAACAGCACCGCGTAGTGGGGCGAGATCGACGTGAGGATCATCGGGTAGGCAACGATGTGCGGCAGGCCGAGCAGGGCGAGGACGACGAACCACAGCACCATCACGGGGCCGAAGGCGCGCCCGACGATGTGGGTGCCCCAGCGCTGAATGATGAACAGGGCTGTGAGGATCACCACCGAGATCGGCAGCACGAACTCCTGCAGGGCGTTGTCCTCGACGGCGATGCCCTCGATCGCCGACATCACCGAGATGGCCGGGGTGATGAGGCTGTCGCCGAAGAACAGGGCCGCGCCGAGGATGCCCATCATGGTCGCGATGGCGAGCTCGCGCGGCCGCCGCTTGAGGGACGCGCGCAGCTTCGCGGTGAGCGCGAGGATGCCCCCCTCGCCCTCGTTGTCGGCGCGCATGACCAGGGCCACGTACTTGACCGAGACGACGAGGGTCACCGACCAGAACACCAGTGACAGGACGCCGTAGACGTCACCGTGGGTGGCGGCGACTCGATTGTTGTCGAGGCTGAAGACCGTCTGCAGCGAGTACAACGGGCTGGTGCCGATGTCGCCGAACACCACCCCGACGGCCGTCAGGGCGAGCGCCAGCAGCGACTCACGGTGGGGCTGCGCGGTCTGCTGCGCCACGGTGTCGGCACTCGCCGGAACTTGTGTCACGGACCACTAGCGTGCACCCCTACCTCCGGGCATGCAACGTCGGCCCACCCCTCTGGTGCCGCAACCCGCGTGCGATGAGGGGCGACGGGCCTTCAGGAAAGACCCCGCGCGCAGGCCTGGCTCGGGACCGTGGCGGCCGCCGTGCCCGCGTCCCCGCGGATCGTCCCCGTCATGCATAGCAGTGGACGCGCCGGTTTGCAACGGATGCATAACGGCGCGGCGATCGTCTTTGCAACGGAAGCAAAGTGCAGTAGCGTCACGGTGGTTCTGCCAAACCTCCGCTCTCGCGCCCCGAACGAAGGAGTTCACTGTGTCTGCTCGCCTCACCCCGTCCAGGCTGTCCGACGCCGCATTCTCGCGTCGCGGGCTGTTGACCGGCGCCGTCGGCGTCACCAGCCTCGCCGCCCTCTCCGCCTGTGGCGGCTCCAGCACCGCCCCGCAGGGCGGCAGCGTGCCGTCCGCGAGCGCCGGGGGCACCGCCTACACCGGCCCGAAGGTCACCGTGAGCTTCTGGTGCGGGTGGACGGGCGCCGACGGCGACGTGGCGAAGAAGATGATCAACGAGTTCAACGCGGCCACGCCGAACATCACGGTGAACATGAACGTCATGCAGTGGGCCGACTTCTTCACCAAGCTCCCGGCCGCGGTCTCCACCAGCTCCGGCCCCGACGTCGCCGTGATGCACATCGACGACATCCCCACCCAGGCGGCCCAGCAGGTCATCGTCCCCATCGACGAGATCGCCACCGCCCTCAACCTGCAGTCGAGCGACTTCGCCCCGGCCGTCTGGAACGGCGGCATGTACAACGGCAAGCGCTACGGAATCCCGATCGACGTCCACGACCTCGGGCTGTACGTCAACCAGTCGGTGATGGAGAAGGCCGGGCTCGACCCGACCAAGCCGCCGACCGACGAGAACAGCTACATGGACGCGCTCGACAAGATCAAGAGCAAGGCGGGCATCCAGGGCAGCTGGGTGAGCCCGTTCCAGTTCACCGGCGGATTCATGTTCCAGTCGCTGCTGTGGCAGTTCGGCGGCGACCTCTACGACAGCAGCACGACCAACGCGACGTGGAACTCGGACGCCGGCACCAAGGCGCTCACGTGGATGGTCGGCCTCATCTCCAAGGGCTACAGCCCGAAGAACGTCGCCCAGGACGCCGACTACATCGCCCTCAAGAACGCCAAGAACGCCTTCAACTGGCAGGGCATCTGGCAGGTCAACGATGCCACGACCCTGAGCACCACGAAGATCACCACCGCGCGGCTGCCGAAGATCGGCACCCAGCGCGGCGTGTGGGGCAACTCCCACCAGTTCGTGCTGCCGAAGACGACGGGCCAGGACCAGAACACCGCGCTCGCCGCCCGCTACTTCATCAACTGGTTCACCCAGCACGAGAGCGAGTGGGCGACCTCGGCCAAGGTGCCGGCGTCCAACAAGCTCGCGCAGTCGTCCGACTTCACCAAGCTCACCAAGCTGCAGTCGTTCGCGGCCGACGTCCCCGACGTGCACTTCCCGCCCGCCGTGGCCGGCATCGGCGACGCGACGGCGAAGCTGTACGACGCCATCCAGGCCGCCGTGCTCGGCAAGCAGAGCGTCGACCAGGCGCTGTCGACCTCGGCACAGGCCGCCACCAAGGTGCTGGCCGACAACAAGAAGAAGTACGGTGCCTGACGGCGTCGTGACCGTGGCCCCGTCCGTCGCCTCCCGGCGCGGGCGGGGCCCCCGCCGTAGCCTGACCCCCTGGCTCTTCCTGCTGCCGTTCGGCGTGCTGTTCGTCGGGTTCGTGCTGGGGCCGGCGCTCTACGGCATCTGGGTGAGCCTGCACGACTACGACTACCTGCTGCCGCACCAGCCGTGGAACGGCCTCGGGAACTACCAGAGCCTGTTCGACCCGACCTCGCGGGACTACTCCGACTTCTGGCGC
>JAJYQH010000032.1 GCA_021794705.1 Actinomycetes bacterium
CGGCCGGACCCGGCGCCCCGCCGCCTAGGCTGGGGTCGTGGACGTACGCGGGATGCGCAAGAGCTACGAGAGCGGCGAGCTCGACGAGTCGGTGGCCGGGGAGGACCCCGTCCGGCAGTTCCAGGAGTGGTTCGACAGGGCGCTCGCCGCCGGCGTCCCCGAGCCCAACGCGATGACCGTCGCGACCGTCGGCGCCGACGGACGCCCGTCCACCCGGGTCGTGCTCGTCAAGTCGTTCGGCCCCGACGGGCTCGTCTGGTACACGAACTACCGGTCCCGCAAGGGACGCGACCTCGAGGTCCACCCGTTCGCCGCCCTGCAGTTCCACTGGGTACAACTGGAGCGCGTCGTGCGGATCGAGGGGCCGGTCGAGAAGGTGTCGGCGGCGGAGTCCGACGAGTACTTCGGGATGCGGCCGCTCGACAGCCGTCTCGGCGCCTGGGCCTCGCCACAGAGCGAGGTGATCCCCGGCCGGGCCACGCTGGTGAGCAACGCCGCCAAGGCGTCGGCGCGGTTCGGCCTCAACCCGCCCCGACCGGAGTGGTGGGGCGGCTATCGTCTGCGTCCGGAGATGTGGGAGTTCTGGCAGGGGCGCAGGTCGCGGTTGCACGACCGGCTCCGCTACCGCCTCGTCGACGGCCGCTGGGTCAGGGAGCGGCTGGCCCCCTGAGAGGGTTCTCCTGTGCCGCCGCCGGGCAGGCCGGACTCCGGCCGGAGATCGGCCGCGCGGTGCGGGTCGACGTACTCGGACGTCCGGATCAGTTCGACGTTGACCACCGTGTTCGGTGGAAAACGTCGAACATTGATCCACACAGCTGCCGGCTCCGCGTGCCGCCTGTCCAGCAGAGATCGCCAGCAGGAACGTCGAGATCGCCGGCCGCCCGAACCGAGGGCCGGCGGACGGGGTGGCAGTCGCGGGTCGGCTACGCGTCGATGCGTTCCGCGTCGAGGGCGTAGGCGCCGGCGATGATGAACTCCTTGCGGGGGGCGACCTCGTTGCCCATGAGCAACTCGAAGGTCTGTTCGGCGAGCAGGCCGTCATCGACGGTGAGCCGGCGCAGCGCCCGGCGCCGGGGGTCCATCGTCGTCTCCTTGAGCTGCTGGGCGTCCATCTCCCCGAGTCCCTTGTAACGCTGCGGTTCCTTGAACTTGATGCCCTTCTTGGTGAGTTCGGCGCTCTTGCGCTGGTACTCGGCGTCCGAATACGTGTAGATGTAGCGCTCCTGCCCCTTGCGGGGATTGGTCAACTCGAAGCGGTGCAGGGGCGGCACCGCCGAGTAGACGCGCCCCGCCTCGACGAGCGGACGCATGTAGCGGAAGAACAGCGTGGCGAGCAGCACCCGGATGTGCGCGCCGTCGGAATCGGCGTCGGCCATGAAGATGACCTTGCCGTACCGCGCCGACTCGAGGTCGAAGGTGCGCCCCGATCCCGCCCCGATCACCTGGAGGATCGACGCGCACTCCGCGTTCTTGAGCATGTCGCCCACCGACGCCTTCTGCACGTTGAGGATCTTGCCCCGGATCGGCAGCAGCGCCTGGAACTCCGAGTTGCGGGCCACGTTCGCCGTGCCCAGCGCCGAGTCGCCCTCGACGATGAACAGCTCCGAGCGGTCGGTGTCGGTGCTGCGGCAGTCCTTGAGCTTGGTGGGCAGCGACGACGACTCGAGGGCGTTCTTGCGCCGCTGGTTCTCGCGGTGCGAGCGGGCCTGGACCCGGGTGCGCGACGCGTTGACCACCTTCTCGAGCAGGGTGCGCGCCTGCGCCTTCACCGCGGCCCGGTTGCTGGTGAGAAACTCGACCAGCTCCTGTTCGACGATGCGGGCGACGAGCCGGGTGACGGGCGGCGTCCCCAGCACCTCCTTGGTCTGGCCCTCGAACTGGGGTTCGGCCAGCCGGACGGTCACCACGGCGGTGAGGCCCTCGAGGATGTCGTCCTTGATGACCTCCTCGCCGGCCCGCAGCAGACGAGTGCCTTGCAGCGACGACGCGAAGGCCTTGGCGAGCCCGCGCTCGAACCCCTGGACGTGGGTGCCGCCCTTGGGCGTGGCGATGATGTTGACGAAGCTGCGCACCGTGCTGTCGTACCCGGCACCCCACCGCACGGCGATGTCGACCTCGAGGTCGCGTTCGACGTCGGTGGGCGTCATGGACCCGGAGTCGTCGAGCATGGGCACCGTCTCGGTGAACCGGTCGTGGCCCTGCAACCGGAGGATGTCGGTGACCGGCTGATCGTGGGCGAGGTAGTCGGCGAACTCCGTGATGCCGCCGTCGTGGAGGAACGTCTCGGTCACCGGCTCGATGCCTCGAGCGTCGGCGACGTGGATCGCCAGCCCGGGCACGAGGAAGCTGGTCTGGCGGGCGCGGTCGAGGAGGTGTTCCAGGCTCAACTCGGCGTCCGGCAGGAAGATCTGCCGGTCGGGCCAGTACCGGATGCGGGTGCCCGTGGTGCCCTTGGCCACGCGTCCCTTCTTGACCACACCCGATTGGGGGGTGAACGGCGCGTCGGGGCCGGGCCCGTCGAAGACGCCGGGGACGCCGCGGCGGAAGCTCATCGTCCACGTCGCGCCGAGCCGGTCGACCTCGACGTCGAGCCGGGTCGACAAGGCGTTGACGACCGAGGCACCGACACCGTGCAGGCCGCCGGTGGCGTTGTAGGAGCCGGCGCCGAACTTGCCGCCGGCGTGCAGCTTGGTGAAGACGACCTCGACGCCCGACAGCCCGGTGCGCGGTTCGGTGTCGACCGGGATGCCCCGGGCCTCGTCGGCCACCGAGATCGAGCCGTCGTGGTTGAGGCTCACCTCGATCCGGGTGCCGTACCCGGCGAGCGCCTCGTCGACGGCGTTGTCGATGATCTCCCAGAGGCAGTGCATCAGCCCCCGGGTGTCGGTCGAGCCGATGTACATCGCCGGCCGCTTGCGGACGGCCTCGAGACCCTCCAGCACCAGGAGGTGGCGCGCTTCGTAGTCGCGACCCTCGCTCGACTTGGTCTGACCCACACGGTTCGGCACGCCCAGTAGGGTACCCGCGACGACCGACACCCCGCCCGCCCCACGCCGCGGCCGCTTGTCGTGACCGTTCCGTCACCCGATCGTCACACAATCGCGACCCGCGGCTCTCCCGGGGGTGGACGAGCGCCGGGTAGGGTACGGGAACAAACGATCAACCACACTCGTTCATATCGATGGTTCCTCCGGACGCCGCGTGTCTCCCGATGTGGGGCGAGCGGACGGGCCACCGGCCAGACAAGTGAACGGCATGGGATTGATCGACCACATGAGTGAAGAAGAATCAGAGTGAACGGAGGACCCGCCATGAGCACACCAGTCATCGACGATCGGACCCTCAGTGCATCCGATCGCTGCGACCGTTGCGGGGCGCAGGCATATCTCCGGGTCACCCTGAACTCCGGAAGCGAACTGCTGTTCTGCGCCCACCACGCGCGGGCCCACGAGGACAAGCTGCGCCAGGTTGCCCTGCGCATCCACGACGAGACCGACAAGGTCCGCTGAACCCTCCACGGCACTCGCAGACTGACTGAACGCGGCCCCGGCCCTCCACCACGGAGGTGCCGGGGCCGTTCCGCGTCCACTCGTCCGAGCCGATGCCTGCCACCGATCGCGGGGGCGGCATAGGGTGGGGGCATCACCGCACATCACATCGGAACGGATGCCGCCCGGGCAGCCGTCGCGAGCAGTGGAGGAACCATGGAACATCGTCGTTTCGGACGCACCGGCCATGACAGCTCGGTGCTGGTCTACGGGGCCGCCTCGCTGGGCGAGGTGTCCCAGCAGGTCGCATACGACTCGATCGCCGAGGCCCGTGCCGCAGACATCAACCACTTCGACACCGCCGCGTCCTACGGTCACGCCGAGGAGGTCATGGGCCCCGTGATCGCGCCGATCCGCGCCGACATCTTCCTCGCGACCAAGACCGGCATGCGCAGCGAGGGCGAGGCCTGGGCCGAGATCAACCGCTCCCTCGAGCTGCTGCAGACCGACCACGTCGACCTGCTCCAGGTGCACGCGGTGTGCGACATGACGATGCTCGACGAGGTCTTCGCCCCGGGCGGGCCGATGCCGGCCTTCGAGCGCGCCCGCGAGGAGGGCATGACCCGGTTCATCGGGATCACCGGCCACACCGAGGCGGCGCCCTCCACTCATGCGGAGGCGCTGCGCCGCTTCGACTTCGACTCGGTGCTCACGCCGCTCAACTGGCTGCTCTACCAGGACCCCAAGTTCGCCGACGACATCACCGAACTGTTCGAGCTCGCGACCTCCCGCGACGTCGGCATCAGGACGATCAAGGCCGTCATGCGCCGGCCCTGGGGGGAGGACAAGCGGACCTACGCCACCTGGTACGTGCCGTTCGACGAGCAGCAGCTGACGACCGCCGCGATCTCGTGGGTGCTCAACAAGTTCCCGCAGGTCACCGGCATCGCGACGGCCGGGGAGACCCGCCTGCTCAACCAGGCGATCACCGCGGAGGCCAACCGGATCAGCGTCGAGGAGGCCGAGGGTGTGCTCTCCGGCGTCCGCGACTACCAGAGCATCTTCCAGCCCGCCTGAACCCGGCTCAGTTCTCCTCCGCTTCCGGACGGCGCACCATGCGGATCTCGCACCGGCCACGCCAGCCGTCCGGAAGCGGCTGGCTGGTCCCGTCGGGCACGAACCCGTGCCTGCGGTAGAAGGCCTGAGCACGGGGGTTGTCGTCGAGCACCCAGAGGTACGCGGGGGCGTCCCCGATGGCGATCTGCAGCAGCCGGTCGGCGATCCCTGAGCCCTGCGCCTCCTGCAGCAGGTAGATCATCGTGAGTTCGAGGGACGCCGGACAGCCGGCGTCCCTCGCCGGTTCCGCGCCGGCCACCCCGACGATCCGGTCGTCCGCGGACACGACCAGCCACAGGTAGTGGCCGCTATCGAGCAGGCGTTCCCAGAACTGGACGGTCCTCCGGACGCCGAGCCGCTGCCGCTCGATGATCGAGGGGTCGACGATCGCGCCGTAGGTCTGGCGCCACGCCTCCACCTTCATGTCGGCCAGCGCTGTCAGATCCGCATGGGACGCCTGCCGGATGCGGTATCCAGCGGCCCGGTCCGTGCCCACGTGCAGTTCCTCCTCCGACGGCGTTGCCCCCTCGGGAGCCACAGGCCGGGAGCCTAGCGGACGCCGGCCGCTCCCCCTGTCGCCCGCCTCCTGGGGTGGCACCGGGTTTGCGAGCTACGCGCCCGGGTATTCAGCGCCCGGAAGCCGGCGGACGGAAGGAGTGCGGTGAGCAAGGGCGGGAGTTCCACTGGGACCGTGGCGGGGCTCGCGTTGGGGGTGTTGGCGGGAATCGGGGGATTCCTCGACACCGGCGGTGTGATCACCGCCGTCTCCGCAGGCGCACGGTTCCACTACTCGCTGCTGTGGACGGTGGTGTTCGGCCTGGTCGGCTTCTCGGTGTTCGCCGAGATGTCCGGGCGGGTGGCGGTGTCCTCGGCCCAACCGACCTACGAGGTGATCCGCACCCGGCTGGGACCACGCCTGGGAGCGGTCCCGCTCATCGCCGACCTCATCGTGCACGTGCTCGTGCTGGCCGTCGACCTCGTGGGCATGGCCCTGGCCCTGCAGCTGCTCACCGGCGTGAGCTATCGGCTCTGGGTGCCGCTGGTGGCGGCGGCCCTGGCCCTCGTGTTGTGGTTCTTCAACTTCAGCGCGGTCGACACCGGCGCCGCGCTGCTCGGCCTCACGATGCTCATCATGATCCCCGCGATGGTGGTGCTCTCCCCCGGCTGGTCCAATGTGGGGATCGCCCTCGCCCACCCGCACATCGACCCGTCGAAGTCCGTGCCGACCTACCTGTTCGCGGTGGCGTCCCTGCTCGGCTCGTTCATGACCCCCTACCAGTTCGACTTCTACTCCTCGGGGGCGATCGAGGAGGGCTGGACGGGCCCGGACCTGCGCCGCAACCGCATCGTCGCCGTGATCGGGACGCTGTTCGGTGCCGTCATGACCCTGTCGGTGATGATTGCCGGTGCCGGGGCCCTCTACCCCTACCACCACCCGGTCGACTCGATCAGGGCCGCCGCGCAACCGGCGCAGGCGGCGTTCGGGGGGGTCGGCTTCGTCATCTTCGTCATCGGCGTCTTCGCGGTCTCGGTCGCCGCCTCGGTCGAGCTCTGCCTCTCCGGCGCCTACGGGCTCAGCCAGTACTACGGCTGGGACTGGGGCAAGAGCACCTCCCCCCGCCGGGCCCCGGCGTTCAACCTGGTCTTCCTCGCGATGATCGTGCTCGCCATGGCGATCGATCTCACGGGTGTCGACCCGATCCAGTTCACGGTCATCACGATGGCCCTCGGCGCCGCGGCCCTGCCGTTCACGTTCGGCCCGGTGCTGGTGATCGCCAATGACCCGCAGTTCATGGGCGAGCAGCGCAATCGCCCGGCGATCAACGTCGTGGCGGGCATCGTCCTCGGCGTCCTCGTCCTCACGACCCTGGCCACGATCCCCCTGCTGGTGAGCACCGGTGGCCAGTTCTGACAGCGGGCGGGACCCCGCCGCGGACGAGCCGACGGAGAGCCTGGCCCTGGGCCAGGTCATCGACCATGCCCTGCTCGACCGG
>JAJYQH010000290.1 GCA_021794705.1 Actinomycetes bacterium
CCTGGGTGACGACGAGCGGCACGCGCTCCTCGACGGGCGGTCCACCGGCCGGGGCGGCGACGGGGGTCTCTGGACGCTTCAGCACACCCCGACTGTGTGGACGCCGCGGGCCGCGGCCCCCGCCGATCCCCTCCCCTGGGGACAACCCCGGCGCTCGGCCCGGCCTGTGGAGAACCCATCGCTATTGTGGTCGCCATGGCCGAGCACTCCCGCACCGCTTTTCCCGCGGCCGCCCTCGACCATCTCGCCGGCACCACACCCGGCCGGGTCCTCGCCCTGGAGGGCTCGCCGTCGGTCGTCACCGCCCTCGCCCACCGCGGACACCAGGTGTTCAGCATCGACCGCGACCCGGCGGTGGCCCGCCGCTTCGGCCACAAGGCACCGGTCCCCCGCGTCACGGCGCGCTGCGAGGCGCTCCCCTTCGATCCCTGCCGGTTCGACGCCGTCGTCGCCCACCAGTCGTTCCACCGGTTCGATCCCACCCGGGCCCTCTCCGAGATGGCGCGGGTGCTGCGTCCCGGTGGGCACGTTGCGGTCAGCTACCTCGTCCGCGACGACACGGTGCCATGGGTGCGCCGGCTCGCCGCCCTGCTGCGGAGCGTCGACCCGGACGCGATGCGGGGCGACTACGGCGACTCGGCGGCGTCCGCGCTGCTCTCGAGCAAGTACTTCCCCGAGCACGACAGCAGGAGCTTTCGCATCTGGGTGCCGATGTCGCGTCGCGACCTGCTGGCGATGGTGGCCGCGCAACCGAGGATCAAGGCCGTCGAGGCCACCCGCCGCGCCCGGCTGCTCCAGCTGGTGGGCGACCTCTTCGACGACACGACCGGCGGCCTCGACAGCGTCCGCCTTCCCTACCAGCTCACGGTGTGGCGGGGCTTCGTCGACCACGACGAACTGACCGCCTCGATCGACGTCGCCAGCGACGCCCTCGTCATCCGCTTCTGAGCGACCCGCCCGTTCCGGGGCCGATGGGAGGAGTCCGATGGCCCGGTCCACCCTCCACCGCTACGTGTTCGGCGCCGGCGAACCCGGCGATCGCCGTGAGGTTTCGGAGATCCTGCGCAACGAGACCGTGGGCGGCGGCATCATGCTCGCCGCCACCGTGGTCGCCCTCGTGTGGGCGAACCTCGCCCCCGACGGCTACGTCCACGTCACCCACCTCATGGTGGGGCGGCTCACCGTGCACGAGTGGGCCGCCGACGGCCTCCTCACGGTGTTCTTCCTCGTCGCGGGGCTCGAGCTCAAGCGCGAACTCACGGAGGGTTCGCTCCGTCGCCCGAGCGACGCCCTGGTGCCGATCCTCGCGGCCCTCGGCGGCATGGCGCTGCCCGCGCTCATCTATCTGGCCGTCACGGGCGCCGCGGACGCCGACACGTCCGGGTGGGCCGTCCCCATGGCGACCGACATCGCGTTCGCGCTCGCCGTGCTCGCGATCGCGGGCTCCGGACTGCCCGGGTCGCTGCGGGCCTTCCTGCTCACGCTCGCCATCGTGGACGACCTCGGCGCCATCATCGTCATCGCGGTGGTGTTCACCGGCTCGGTCGCGTGGACGTGGCTCATCGCCTCGCTCGCGGCCGTGGCCGTTCTCGCCGTGCTGCAGCACCGCCGCATCGACCACCCGCTGCTCCTCGCGGTGCTCGCCGTGGCGGCCTGGTGGTTCATGCTCCGGTCGGGCGTGCACGCCACCATCGCCGGCGTCCTCGTCGGGCTGAGCCTGCGCAACGATCCCGGCGAGGCCCACGACCCGCTCACCACCTGGCAGCACCGCCTGGAACCGTGGTCGGCGGCTGTCGCCGTCCCCCTGTTCGCCCTCGTCAGCGCGGGCGTGCCACTCGGCTCGGCGGCCCTGCGCGCCGTGTTCACGACGGCGGTCCCGCTGGCGATCCTCGCCGCGCTGGTCCTCGGCAAGCTGGTCGGCATCTCCGCCACCTCGATCCTCGTCACGCGGCTGACCCGGGCGGAGTTCGCGCCGGGCATCCGGTGGCGCGACGTTCTCGCCGTGGCTCAGCTGTCGGGTATCGGGTTCACCGTCGCCCTGCTGATCAGCGACCTCGCCTTCGCCGGCGACCCGGCCACGGCGGACGCCGCCAAGGCCGCGGTGCTCATCGCCTCGCTCGTTTCGGCGCTCATCGGTGGCGCCGCCGCCGCCCGCCAGGGACGGGCGCGCCCACCCCTCTGACTGGGACCGCTACCGCCCCCATGGTGGGCATGACAGGCTAGTGTGGTCAGCTGACCGTACGAGCGGAGGGCCACCCATGACCGAACGCGTGAACATCTCCGATGTGATCACCAACATCAAGGACGACGGGCAGCGGATGGGCCGCGACCTCGTCGCCCTCGGGAAGGCGGAGGTCAAGCCGATCGCCAAGAACGCGGGGATCGGCGGCGGAGCGTTCGGCGCGGCCGGCTACCTGGCGGTCAACGCGACCTTCCTGCTGTTCCTCGCCGGCGGCCTCGCCTTCGGGCTGATCTTCCTGCACGCGCTCGGCTGGAGCAGCGTCGCCAGCGCCGCCCTCGGGTTCGTCTGCATGGCCGTGCTGCTGTTCGTCATCGCCGGCATCGCCGGTCTCGTGGGTCGGGGCGCGTTCAAGAAGGTCGGGCCGCCGAAGCAGACCATCGCCGAGGCGAAGGCCAGCATCGAAACCCTCAAGGCCTCTGTGCAGGAGGGCAAGGACGCCGTCACGGCCAATCAGCTCGCCCGCGCCAGCCTCGCCACCACGAAGAAGCAGGCGAAGCACCTCTTCTCCCGCTGACGAGGCCCCGACCCGGCCGGCCCGGGTCAGCCCAGCTCGACCACCCGCGACTCCCACGCGGCCAGCGTGCGGCCACCGGCGTCCGGGTGCGTGGTGAGCAGCACCCGCCCCTCGACCTCGGGCACGTCGGCCGGGATCTCCGCCGGCCGGCTCGACATGTTGGCGACGACGAGCAGCCGACGATCCCCGAGGGTGCGGGTATAGGCGAACACCTGCGGGTCCTCCGGCGCGAGCAGTGCGAAGACACCCTCCTGCACGACCGGCTCGCTGTGCCGCAGCTCGATGAGCCGCCGGTAGTGGTGGAAGACGGAGTCGGGGTCGGCCAGCGCCTGCTCGGCGTTGATCTGGCGGTGGTTCGGGTTCACCTCGAGCCAGGGCGTGCCGGTGCTGAACCCCGCGTTCTCGCCGTCGTCCCACTGCATGGGGGTGCGGGCGTTGTCGCGGCTCTTCGCGGCGAAGCTTGCGAGCAGCGACTTCTCGTCGGCCCCGTGCGCCATCGCGTCCCGGTAGTAGTTGCGCACCTCGATGTCCTGGTACTGGTGGATCGAGGTGAAGTGGGCGTTGGTCATCCCGATCTCCTCGCCCTGGTAGACGTACGGCGTCCCCTTGAGCAGGTGCAGCACAGTGCCCAGGGTCTTGGCGGACGCCACCCGGTACTCCGTCGAGTCGTCGCCCCAACGGGACACGATGCGCGGCTGGTCGTGGTTGTTCCAGTAGAGCGAGTTCCAGCCGCGCCCCTCGAGCCCGTTCTCCCACCGGGCGAAGTTCTCCTTGAGATCGCGCCACTCCAGCGGCTTCAGCGCCCACTTGCCCTCACCGGGTGAGGAATCGAGCCCGACGTGCTCGAACTGGAACACCATGGCGATCTCGTGGTTGGCCTCGTCGGTGTAGCTCGCCGCCTTCTCGAGAGTGACGCCCGGCATCTCCCCCACGGTGATGAGGTTCTCGCCCTCCATCACCGCGCGGTGCATCTCCTGGAAGAACTCGTCCATCCGCGGGCCGTCGACGAAACCGCGCACGTCCGAGGACAGCGTCTCGCCGGGAGCGGTGGCGCCGTCGGTGAGCGGGTAGCGCTTGGAGATGAAGTTGATGACGTCCATCCGGAAGCCGTCGACGCCGCGGTCGACCCACCAGCGCATCATGTCGTAGACCGCCCGACGCACCTCGGGGTTCTCCCAGTTGAGGTCGGGCTGCTTCACGCTGAACAGGTGCAGGTAGTACTCCCCGCGGTGCTGGTCGTACTGCCAGGCGGGCCCGGAGAAGGCCGAACGCCAGTTGGTCGGCTCGGCACCGGGCTCCCCGGCTTCGAACCCCTCCCGCACCGGACGCCAGATGTACCAGTCGCCGCGCGGACTCAGCGCGTCGCGGCTCTCGCGGAACCAGGGATGCTCGTCGGAGGTGTGGTTGACGACGAGGTCCATCATGATCTTCATGCCCCGCTCGTGCAGCCCGGCGATGAGGTCGTCCATGTCGGCGAGGGTGCCGAACAGCGGGTCGACGTCCTGGTAGTCGGAGATGTCGTAGCCGTTGTCGTCCTGCGGCGAGCGGTACACCGGCGACAACCACACCACGTCGACGCCGAGTTCCTTGAGATAGTCGAGCCGGCCGATGATGCCCCGGAGGTCACCCACGCCGTCGCCGTCGGAGTCGGCGAACGAGCGAGGGTAGATCTGGTAGACGACGGCCTTCTTCCACCATCCGTCCGGGCGCGCCTCGCGGGCGATCACGGCCGGCTGGGGGCGGTGGCTGGCGCTGGTCGGTTCGGAGGCGTGGGGCGCGGTCTCGGACATGCGCGCCAGTCTTGCAGAACCGCACCCGGCACGTCGGGGATGTCAGAGCCCGGGTCGCAGGAACCTCGGCGGGATCTCGACGACGTGACCGGTGTCCCAGGGACGCTGCCAGCCTCCCAGCGTGAGCAGCCGGTCGACGAGGTGCCCGGTGAACCCCCAGACGACGATCGGACCGCCGTCGGCCTCGTCGAAGACGAACGCCGGCCCCTCGTAACCTGTCGGGAGCCGCACGGTCCGCCGGTGCTCGGGCGAGGTGAGCTGGTCGATGCCGAACCGGTGCACCGACGACACCTCCCGGGCGTCCACCGCACCGATCGGCTCGGACCCGGACCAGGTGCCGACGACGGTGACGACGTCGAAGCCGCTCGCGGCGACCCGGGCCGCCGGGAGCCGGCCGAGGACGGTGACGGCCTCCGGAGGCAGGCCGATCTCCTCGTGGGTCTCCCGCAGAGCCGCCGCCACCTCGTCGGCGTCCCCCGGGTCGACGCCGCCGCCCGGAAAGGCCATCTGGCCGGCGTGCTGGCGCAGGGTGGCCGCCCGTTCGATGAACGTGAGGTCGGGCCTGGGGGTGTCGGCGAGCAGTGCGAGCACCGCCGCCGCGCGGCGTCCCGACCCGGACGCCGGTCGGTTCGGCATCGCCGGGTCCCGCGGCCCGGCGAGCCGGCCGAGCAGGCCGTCGAGCCAGCCGGGGGCGCCCAACGGCTCAGCCAAGGCTCACTCCGAAGACCTGCCGGATCGTGCTCTCGAGCTGCTGCGCCGAGTCGAAGGGGGCGATCACCCGCTTGACCACCCGCCCCTGCGCGTCGATGAACAGGGTCTGGGGCAGCGCCGTCACCTTGAGGGCCGTGCGGGCCTTGCCTGTGGGGTCGACCATCATCGGGTAGAGCATGCCGTCCTGCCGAGCCAGCGCGATCGCGGCGTCCGGGGCCGGCTCGACCTCCATGACCCCGAGCATCCGCACCGTGCCCTTCGCCTTCGCCTTCGCGTACACCTTGCCGAGCACCGGACCCTCCAGGCGGCAGGGCCCGCACCACTGGGCCCAGAAGTTCAGCACGATCGGCGTGCCGGTGGGCAGACCGGCGAGGTTGACCCGGGAGTCGCCCCCGACGCAGTCGAGCACGGTCGCCGGCAGGCCGCCCGCCACCTGGGTCGCCGAGACGTTCGTGGCGGGACAGGCGGGGATGCCCGCGGCCTTGCGCTGGGCGAGCAGCGACGGCCCGACCGATGCGGACGCCGGGCCGCCGCCCGCCTGCACGCTGAGCGGCCGGTCCTGCCCGCAACCGGCGAGCACGAGCAGCCCGGCCATCGCGATCGCTGCCAGTCGACGTCTCATCCGCGGGGCTCCCTCAGCAGCGTGAGGGCGATCGCGGGCTCGGTCGGACCCTCGCCGTAGGCCGGGCACGCCGGACCCACCGGGCACGCCCCGCAGGCCGGACGCCGCGCATGGCAGCACCGCCGCCCGTGCCAGATGAGCAGGTGCGAGACCGCGACCCAATCGCTCTCGGGGAACAGCAGGCCGACCTCCGCCTCGATGTCGTCGGGCTTGGTGGCCGCCGTCCAGCCGAGGCGCCGCGACACCCGCATGAAATGGGTGTCGGGGGTGATCCCGGGGACGCCGAACGCGTCGCCGAGCACGACGTTGGCCGTCTTGCGCCCGACCCCCCGCAGCGTCACGAGCTCCTCGAGGGTCGACGGCACCACCCCGCTGAAGCGGTCGGTGAGGTCACGCGACAAGGCGATGATCGCCTCGGTCTTGGCGCGGAAGAAGCCGGTCGGTTTGACGATCTGCTCGACCTCGCCCGGTTCGGCGTCCGCGAGCGCCGCGGGTGTCGGGTAGCGGGCGAAGAGCGCCGGTGTCACCGAGTTGACCCGGCGGTCGGTCGACTGGGCCGACAGCACCGTCGCGACGAGCAGTTCGAACGCGGAGGTGAAGTCCAGTTCGCAGCAGGCGTCGGGGTAGGCCCTGGTCAGCAGGTCGACATGGTGCCGGGCGGTCTCGATCTGCTCGGGGCGGGATC
>JAJYQH010000045.1 GCA_021794705.1 Actinomycetes bacterium
GAAGAGGTCACCTACCTCATCGAGCTGCACGGCTGGCAGGTGACGTGGGACGCCCGCGGGATCCGGCTCTCGCACGACGAGTACAGCCTGGTGCTCGGCGCTCCGGCGGTGTTCGCCGAGTTCGTCGCCGACCCCACCCCGTCCTGACCCCCCAATTCCGCCTGCCCCCTTCCGCATGAAGGTGCCCTTCTGTGCGTATGGCTGCAGTTACGCGCCCTTCATGACCCGGCGTCCGGCGGTGAGGACCATCTCCCCTGGCTTCGCCGTCCCGGCCGCGCCTAGCGTCGAAGGTGCGGCCCATGGAGGTGGGAGCGGTGCCCAAGACCGAGGTTGGCGCTGTGGACCACAGCGTCGAGAAGACCAACCAGTGGCTCGAGCAGCTCGCCGGGGAACTGGGTAAACCGGGGGACCGCACGTACGCGTTCCGGGTGCTGCGGGCCTTCCTGCACACCCTGCGGGACCGGCTGCCGCTCGAGGAGTCCGCGCACCTGGCGGCCCAGCTGCCGGAGCTGTTGCGCGGCGTCTACTACGAAAGATGGCGACCGAGCCGGACGCCGCTGACCTACCACGACAGCGGCACGTTCCTGGACCTGGTCGCCGCCGAGGCGCTGCTCGCCGGCGAGACCGAGGCCGGGTACGCCGTCGAGGCGGCGGCGCGGGTCCTGCGGCAGCACGTCACGCCCGGCGAGCTGGCCGACGTGCGGGCCGTCCTGCCGTCGTCCATCGCCGTCTATCTCGAGGGTGAGCAGCCATGACCAGGAAGCGTTCCTCGCTGGCGCCGGCTCCGACGGTCCAGGTCAGCGTCCGCCAGGGCCACGTGGCCGCGCAGACCCAGGAGTACGCGGCCGAGAAGATCGGCCACGTCGCCAGCTACTCGCACGAGCCGGTGCTCTTCGCGCACGTCGTCCTGCAGCGGGCGGCTGACCCGGCCCGGGAGCGTCCGGCCATGGCCGAGGCGACGCTCGACGTCAACGGGACGCCGGTGCGCGCGCACGTGGCCGCCGAGCACATGTGGGAGGCCATCGACCTGCTGGAGGAGCGGCTGCGCCGCCGGCTGGTGCAGCTGGAGGACCGGGTGCACACCCGGCACACCTGGATCGGGCTGGCCGGCGAGCACGAGTGGCGTCACGGGGACCTGCCGACGGCCCGACCCGAGTACTTCCCCCGGCCGGTGGACGACCGCAAGGTCATCCGGCGCAAGACCTTCGCGCTGGAGGTCGAGTCGCCGGACGAGGCGGCCTACGACATGGAGCTGCTCGGGCACGACTTCTTCCTGTTCACCGACCTGTCCACCGGCCGGGACGCCGTGGTCTACCGGCGGCCGGACGGCGACTACGGGCTGCGCGGTGCCGTCGCGGCGAGCGGGGACGCCGAGACCGTCTCGCCGATCGTCCTCGAGGGTCCGGCCCCGGTCATGACCGAGGAGGAGGCCCTTGCCCGCCTCGACATGGGCTCGGAGCCGTTCGTGTTCGCGCTCGACCCCGCCAGCGGACGTGGGCGGGTGCTCTACCGGCGCTACGACGGGCACTACGGCCTGATCACGCCGTCCTGAGCCCTGCCTATCGACAAGAACGCGCGAACCGCGGCCTCGACAGTGGTCGCGGACTCCAGGGAGCACTCGTGGCCGAGGCCCGGGAGCACGACCAGCTGGGCATGGGGGATCGATCGCTGCAGCTGCTGTGCGACGGAGAACGGCGAACGCTGGTCGGCCTCGCCGTGGACGACGAGGGTCGGCACGTCGATCGCCGGCAGCGCGTCGCGAAGGTCCGCTTCCGCCATGGCATGGGCCATCGTCCGGCTCGCGCTGGGCCGCGCCTGCGACATGATCGCGGCCAGCTCGTCGGCGCGGTCCGGCGGCATCGCGGGGGAGAACAGTCCCGGCATCGTCGCGGGCTCGAACGCCGCGTCGGGGTCGGCGGCCCGCAGCGCGAACGTGAGGCGCTCCTGGACCTCGTGCGGCGGCAGGGACTCCGGGGCGTCGGCTGACCCACCGCAGCCAGGGGCGTCCCACGCCACCACGGTGAAGGCGTCGGCGAACGACTCCAGCCCCACCCGCCACACCCGGCTGTCGCACCCGCCCCCGTGCAGCAGGACCAGCGCCGGCCCCGTGCCGTTGCGTCGGTACGCGATCCGCAGGCCGTCGACGTCGACGTGGTCCATCCGGCCTCCCTCGTGTGGGGCTCCGTGCGGCGATCGTGCGGCGCCGTCGAGGATGCCGTACCTGACAGCCGCCGGGACAGGGGTCGGGGCGGGAGGCGTTGTCCACAGCCGCCGATGAGGGTCTTCTTCTTGTCGGTGGCCCGTTGGATGATGGACTCACTCGAACACCTGTCCTGCATATCTGCTTAGGTGAAGTCCGGTATGTGGCTTTCGTTGGGCTTCAGCAGGGTGTGCAGGGGGTGCGGGTCGGTCTGCACGGCTTGTTCGAGGAGGCGGTAGAACAGCAGCCCGCGGCTTCGCGAGGTGCGCCGGTTGAACCGGAAGGTGTACTCGTCGAGGTAGTAGGGCAGGTGCTGTTCTTCGACCCGGTAGTGCAAGGTGCCGATGAGCCAGCGTTTGAGCAGCGAGGCGACCAGGTGCACCCCGGGCAGCACGCTGGCCCGGTCGGCTGTGGTGTAGCTGGTCGTGTACTCGTGGGTGAAGCCGAGGGTGGCCAGCCGGCGCAGTGCCCGGGCGCCGTCGGTGCGCACCAGGGACCCGGGTTCGATGACGGCGGTGCCGAAGTCGACCAGCTCGGTGGTGCCGGGGCGTTGCGCGACGGCGAGCCGGACCCGCCCGAGCCGACGAGCGTCGTTGTGCTCCACCGCGACCAGGACCCCGACCTTGTCGCCGAAGCCGCCCATGGTGCCGCGGCTGACCCCGCCGATCATCGTCTCGTCGAGCTCGACGACACCGCTCAGACGGTCGCGTTCTGGGCGGACCATGGCCCGGCGCAGCTTGTGCAGCCACGCCCACGCGGTCTCGTACGAGCCGAACCCGAGGACCCGCTGCAGGCCCAGCGCGGACACCCCGTTCTTCTGCGAGGTCACGAACCAGATCGCCGCGAACCACGTCGACAGCGGGGTGCGGGTCCGGTGGAAGATCGTGCCCGCCGTGACCGAGGTGCGCCGCTGGCACCGCTTGCACATCCACAGACCCGCGCCGGTGCGCCAGTACTCGCCCCCGCCACACCCCGGGCAGACGAAGCCCTCGGCCCAGCGGAGCGAGGCGAGGTAGTCAAGGCAGGCCGCGTCGTCCGGGAACCAGGCCAGCAGCTGCTGGTACGTCGCCGGATAGTCCACCCCGCGAACCGGATCCGCGACCACGCCCAGAGCCTACTTCACTCAAGCAGATATGCAGAACACCTGTTCGAGCAAGTTCGGAAAGGGGGGCGTGTGGACGCCGCGGTGCGTGAAGCGTTGGAGCTGCTGGTGGCGGCTCCGGCGGTCGCGTTCGACGTCCCCCTGGGGGCCGGGGAGGAGCTGGCGCGGCTGGCCCAGGCCGGGATCGAGCGGCTGTGCGCGCTGCGGATGGACGCGGTTGCCACGGTGGAGTCGGAGGGCAGCTGGCGAGCGGACGGTTCCTCGTCGGTCACGGCCTGGCTGCGGACCGCACTGGACCTGCCCGGCAACGAGGCCTGGACGGTCGTTCGCACCGCGCGTGCGCTGCACGACGAGCTGACGTTGACCCGCTCGGCGCTGTGGGCCGGCCGGCTGTCCTGGGCTCACGCCAGTCGGCTCTCGCGGACCGCGCTGGTCACGCCGCGTCGGCGTGCCGCGGTGGCCGCCCCCGGCGGGGAGGCCACCCTGGTCGACATCGCGTGCAGCGTGTCCGCGGCCGACCTGTCCCGGCTGCTCGCGGTGTGGGCGCACGGCGTGGACGCCGCCGGGGTGATGGCCGCCGAGCAGCAGGTGTTCGACCAGCGCCGGGTCAGCCTGGCCCAGACACTGGACGGCCTGTGGCACATCGAGGGCCTGCTCGACCCGGTCGGTGGTGCCACCCTGGCCGCCGCGCTGGACAGCGTCGTCGGCGCGTCTCTCGGCGCCAAGGGGGAGGACCGCACCGTGGTGCAGGTCCGTGCCGACGCCCTGGTCGACCTCGCCCGGCACGCCCTCGACACCCGGCAGGTGCCCCGCGCCGGGGGGCTGCGCCCCCATCTGTTCCTGCATCTGCAGCCTGAAGCGCTGGCCGGGCCGCCTAGCTCGCTCGGGGCGCCCCCTGGCGAGCTGGCCCCGGGCGAGGCCACCGTCAGTGCGGTCGTCGCGCAGATGCTCGCCTGCGACGCCGAGCTGACCGTGGTGCGGTGGGGCGGTGACGGCAGCCTGCTCGACCTCGGTCGCAGCCGGCGGACCGTGCCGACCCACCTGCGCAAGGCGGTCGTCGCCCGGGACCGGTTCTGCGTCTACCCGGGGTGCCGCCGGCCGGCGACCTGGTGCGACGCCCACCACATCGTTCCGTGGGCGCGCGGCGGACCGACCAGCCTGGCCAATCTGTGCCTGTTGTGCCGCTACCACCACCGGGTCGTGCACGGCTTCGACCTGCGGATCACCCGCAGCGTGGAGCTACAGGCGTGGCAGTTCAGCTACGCCGACGGCGCCCCGCTGCGCGGACCGCCCGACCGACGCCGGGCACGCCGCACGGTGTACGTACCCGCCGCGTGAGGCGGGGCCCCGAGGGGCTGCGGCCGGCCGCTGGCTCGGGTCAGCCGCCGGCGACGGCGGGGATCACCGACACGGTGGCCCCGTCGCCGACCGGGGTGGCCAGCCCGTCGGAGAAGCGAACGTCGTTGTCGTTGACGTACACGTTGACGAACCGGCGCAGCGCGCCCGCGTCGTCCACCACCCGGGCCCGGAGGCCGGGGAACCGGGCGTCGAGGTCGTCGAGCACGGTGGTCAGCGTGTCCCCGGACGCCTCGACGACGGAGGCGCCGTCGGTGTACGTCCGCAGGATGGTGGGGATGCGAACGGAGACGGCCATCAGTCCTCCAGCCCGGTGGCGGTGAACGCCGCGTACGACGGGTCGATCGTCGCGGTGGGGCGGGCGACCGGGGCCACGGCGTCCAGCGTCTTCAGCCCGTCACCGGTGTTGAGCAGGACGGTCTCGGCGTCCGGGTCGACGAGTCCCTGCGCGAGCAGCTTGACGTAGGTGGCCACGACGACCCCGCCCGCCGTCTCGGCGAACAGGCCCTCGGTGCGGGCCAGCAGCCGGATGCCCTCGACGATCTCCGCGTCGCTCACGTCGCCGATCGCGCCGCCGGTGCGCCGGACGACGTCCAGCGCGTAGGGGCCGTCGGCGGGGTTCCCGATCGCCAGCGACTTCGCGATGGTGTCCGGCCGTACCGGGCGGACGACGTCGTGCCCGGCCCGGAACGCGGCGGCGACCGGGGAGCAACCGGTGGCCTGCGCGCCGAAGACACGGTAGGGCGTCGCCTCGACGAGGCCGGTGGCGGCCAGCTCGCGGAACGCCTTGTCCACCTTGGTGAGCAGCGACCCGGACGCGACCGGGGAGACCACCGCGTCGGGGGTGCGCCAGCCCAGCTGCTCGGCGACCTCGTAGCCGACCGTCTTGGACCCCTCGGCGTAGTACGGGCGCAGGTTGACGTTGACGAAGCCCCAGTCCTGCTCGGCGGCCACCTCGGAGCACAGCCGGTTGACGTCGTCGTAGCTGCCGTTGACCGCGACCAGCGTGCCGCCGTACACCGCGGTCGTCACGATCTTGCCGGCCTCGAGGTCGGACGGCACGAAGACGACCGAACGAAGGCCGCGTCGGGCGGCCGCGGCCGCCACCGCGTTGGCCAGGTTGCCGGTCGACGCGCAGGCCACGGTGCCGAACCCGAGGCGCTCGGCCGCCTCCAGGGCGATGGCGACCACCCGGTCCTTGAAGGGGTGGGTGGGGTTCGCCGAGTCGTCCTTGACCCACAGCCGGCGCACCCCGAGCTCGCGGGCCAGCCGGTCGGCGCGGACCAGCGGCGTCCAGCCCGGCTGCAGGCCGCCCCGCTCGGTGATCTCCGGCGCGACCGGCAGCAGCGGCGCGTAGCGCCACATCGACTGCGGGCCGGCCTCGATGACCGCTCGACGCAGCGCCGGGAGCTGGTAGCCCACCTCGAGCGGGCCGAAGCACTCGGCGCAGACGTACCCGGCGGTCAGCGGCTGACGCTCGCCGCACTCGCGACAGACGAGCGCCGTGGCGTTGCCGACGGACGGTGGAGCTTGGGCCGGTGACGTAGCACGCGGCGGGGATGCGATCAGCGACATCGCGAAAGGCCTTTCTCATCTTTCCCGCGCGGCTGCGCGGGCCGGAGTTGGCACCTGGCCCCCGATCGGCCTTGCGACGGTCTCGGGGGGGTTGCCGGGGCTTCATCGGGCCGTACCCTCTGCCCCTCTGGATGAGGACGTATTTAGTTGTGCCGGCGAGAGTAATCCACCGGTCCGGCCGTTGGCCATATCTGTCCGCATGGTGAGACGCGGGGCCGGGCCGGAATGCCCGCGCCCACCGGTGCGGTTGGGCCGGCGTGGACCAGGGTCTTGTCGTGCTGCTCGCCGTGCTGGTCACCGCGACCGCGTTCGGCCTGCGGC
>JAJYQH010000053.1 GCA_021794705.1 Actinomycetes bacterium
CGACCATCGTCGTGCTGGCGATCCTCGGCTACGCGGTCGTCAGCGGGGTCGGACGCCGGCGGCGTCCGGGACAGGCGGCCGCTCCCGCCCCCTTCCGCGACGACGTGACCGTGGGGGGTCAGGCCTGATGCCGCGCCAGACCCGTCAGCGAACGGCCGTCGTGTCCGCTCTCGAAGGGCTCGACGACTTCCGCTCGGCCCAGCAGATCCACGACCTGCTGCGCCGCGGCGGGGTGGAGATCGGCCTGGCCACCGTCTACCGGACGCTGGGCATGCTCGCCGCCGAGGACGTCGTCGACACGCTGCGCACCCCCGACGGCGAGACGGTCTACCGGCGGTGCGGGCGGAGCGACCACCACCACCACCTGGTCTGCCGGGCCTGTGGCCGGGCCGTGGAGATCGAGGGGCCCGGGGTCGAGAGCTGGGCGTCCCGGGTGGCGGCCCAGCAGGGGTTCAGCGACGTGCAGCACACGCTCGAGCTCACCGGCGTCTGCGCCGACTGCCGCTCGGCCGGCGACCGGGCCTGATCGCGGGCCGACGACGGGAGATTGCCCCGGGGTTACCCCTCCGGGTGTGCTGGCCGCTTGGAGTGCGGTGGCAGGGTGGCACCCAAGTCCCAAAGCCCGACCCCCCGGGCGGAGGAAATGCCCTGCCACAACGTGTGGCACCACCCTCCCAGAGCCTCCGGGGTCGGCAACGAGCCACAGGAGGCAGGATGAGCCAGTCCAACCGCGTTGTCGTGTACAAGGGCCCTGGCAAGGTCGCCGTCGAATCGATCGACTATCCGAAGCTCGAGATCCCCAAGGACGTCGCCGCCCACTTCGGCATCCCGCAGAAGGCCCCGCACGCGGTCATCCTCAAGCTGGTCACCACCAACATCTGCGGGTCGGACCAGCACATGGTCCGTGGACGCACGACGGCGCCGGTCGGGCAGACGCTCGGCCACGAGATCACCGGCGAGGTGGTCGAGTGCGGCGAGGACGTCCTGTTCGTGAAGAAGGGCGACATCTGCTCGGTGCCGTTCAACATCGCCTGCGGACGCTGTCGGATGTGCAACGAGGGCAAGACGGGCATCTGCCTCAACGTCAACCCGGCCCGACCCGGCGCGGCCTACGGCTACGTCGACATGGGCGGGTGGCTCGGCGGCCAGGCGGAGTACGTCATGGTGCCCTACGCGGACTTCAACCTGCTGAAGTTCCCCGACCGGGAGCAGGCGCTGGAGAAGATCCTCGACCTCACCATGCTGTCGGACATCTTCCCCACCGGTTACCACGGGGCCTACACCGCCGGGGTCACCACCGGATCGTCGGTTTACGTCGCGGGGGCCGGCCCCGTCGGCCTGGCCGCCGCCCACGCCGCCCAACTGCTCGGCGCCTCGGTGGTCGTCGTCGGTGACATGAACACCGATCGACTGGCGCAGGCGCGCAGCTTCGGCTGCGAAACGGTGGACCTCTCCACCGGGGACTCGCTCGCCGACCAGCTCGAGCAGCTCCTTGGAGAACCGCTGGTGGACGCCGCGGTCGACGCAGTCGGCTTCGAGGCCAAGGGCCACGGCCAGGAGGGGGCGGAGCAGCCGGCGACCGTGCTCAACGACATCATGACGATCGCCCGCGCGGGCGCCAACCTCGGCATCCCCGGCCTCTACGTCACCGAGGACCCGGGCGCTGCCGACGAGAACGCGAAGACCGGCCAGATCGGCGTCCGGCTCGGCCTGGGGTGGGCCAAGTCGCACTCGTTCACCACCGGCCAGTGCCCGGTCAAGCGCTACAACCGGCAGCTCATGAACCTGATCCTGTCCGGCCGCGCCCAGATCGCCAAGGCGGTGAACGCGACGGTGATCAGCCTCGACGACGCTCCGCAGGGCTACGCAGACTTCGACAAGGGCGCAGCCCAGAAGTACGTCATCGACCCCCACGGCATGGTCCACTGATCCCCGCCGGAAGGCTTGGAGAGCCGTACCCGCTCACTCACCGGCGGGGGACGACCCGGGGTGGACCGTGGTGAGAGCGCTGGGCTGACCCGACCGGTCAGCCCAGCGCCGCGTTCAGGTCGGAGACGATGTCGTCGGCGTCCTCGAGCCCGATCGACAGCCGGATCGTCCCGTCGGTGATGCCCACCCTGGCCCGGGCCTCGGGGCCGATCCGGTAGTGCGTGGTCGTCGCCGGGTGGGTGACCATCGACTTGGCGTCGCCGAAGTTGTTGGAGATGTCGAACGCGGTGAGGGCGTTGATCGCCGCGAAGGCCTCCTCGCGGCCGCCGTCGATCGCGAACGTGACGATCGTCCCGCCCGCGCTCATCTGCCGACGGGCCAGGTCGTGCTGGGGATGCGACTCGAGGAAGGGGTAACGCACCCAGGCGACCCTGGGGTTCGCCTCGAGGCTGCGGGCCACGGTGAGGGCGGTGGCGCTCGCGTGCTCGACCCGAAGCCGCAGCGTCTCCAGCCCCTTGAGCGCCACCCATGCCGTGAACGGGCTCATCGTCGGCCCGGTGTTGCGGACGAGGGTCTTGACCGGGCCGTTGATGAACGAGTCCGCACCGAGGATCGCGCCGCCCAGCGTGCGGCCCTGCCCGTCGATGTGCTTGGTCGTCGAGTAGACGACAACGTCGGCCCCGAGCCGGGTGGGCGACTGGACGGCGGGGCTGGCCATCGCGTTGTCGGCGATGACCAGGGCACCTGCGGCGTGGGCCAGCTCGCTCACCGCGGCGATGTCGACGATTTCCTGCATGGGGTTGGCGGGCGACTCGAAGAACACCGCCTTCGCGGGACGCCGCAGCGCCTCCCGCCACTGCTCGAGATCGGTGCCGTCGACGAAGTCGGTGACGACGCCGAAGCGGGGAAGGATGTCGGACAGCACCGAGTAGCAGGATCCGAACAGGTGGCGGCTGGCGACCACCCGGTCGCCCTGGGTGAGCAGGGCGATGAGCACGCCGAACACGCCGGCCATGCCGCTGGCGACGGGGAAGCAGGCCTCGGCGCCCTCCATGTCGGCGAGCCGCTCCGCGAACGCCGTGACCGTCGGGTTGTTGAACCGCGAGTAGGTGTAGCGCTCGACGCTGCCGTCGAAGGCGGCCGCGGCGTCCTCGGCCCGGTCGTAGACGTACCCGGAGGTGAGGAAGAGCCCTTCGGAAGTCTCCTGGAAGGCGCTGCGCTGGGTGCCGACCCGCACCGCGCGGGTGTCGCGACCGGTCACTGACCCGCGCCGGGGAGCACGACCGCCTGGGCCGCCACCACCTTGTCGCCGTCGAAGGTGAGCGCCGGGGAGCCGTACAGCACGTAGCCGTCGGCGATCGCCGCACTGATCTTCTCGCAGAAGGCGCGGTCGTCGGTGCCGGTGAGCAATCGGTAGGGCAGGCGTTCGTCGGGCATGGGTCCTCCTGTGGATGTCCCTGCCAGGCTATGCGTCGCGGCCGCCGACGGCCCTCCCCGTCCATCCCGGTGGACGCCGCGGAGGAGCAATGTCCCCTTGTGGGTCGACATCGACCTAGAACCGGGCAGTGTCCAGTTCTCGTCGGCGGCACTGTCCGGTTGCGGGTCGACATCGACCTGGAACGGGACGGTGCCCGGTTGTGGCTCGCCCGGGAAGGCCCTCAGCCGGCGTCCGGGCGCACCTGACACACCGGGCAGTGGTACAGCATGCGGCTGCGGGGCGGCTCCCCCACCTCCGCCGAGGCGATCGGCGTCCCGCAGCGCGGGCACGGCCGCCCCGGCAGCCCGTAGATGAACAGCGGACGCCGCGGATTCCCGGTCGACACGGACTCCCGGAAGCGCAGGGTGCCGGTGAGCAGCCGGTGGGCCCGGGCCACCACCGAGTCGAGGGTCGCGGCGTCCAGGGCGCCGACCGGGGCCCACGGTGACACCCGCTCGAGGAAGCAGATCTCCGCGCACCACATCGTGCCGATCCCGGCGAGGTTCTCCTGGTCGAGCAGGGCGGCGCCCAGATGGCGCTCGGGACGCCGCCCCAGGTTGGCGATCGCGAGCGCCGCACTCCAGTCGGGGCCGAGAAGGTCGGGGCCGAGGTGCCCGACGAGACCCGCTTCGCGCGAGGTGGGGACGAGGTCGAGCATGCCGAGCCGCCGTCCCAGGGCGACCGACCGGGCGCAACCGACGACGGCGCGCAGGTAGGGGTCGGCCCGGTCGCGCCGGGTCACCCGCTCGGCCGGCACGACCGACCAGCGTCCCTCCATCCGCAGGTGGGAGTGCAGGGTCCACCCGTCGTCGAGGCGCAGCAGGATGTGCTTGCCGCGGGGGACGACTTCGAGCGTGGTGCGCCCGCGCCGGTCGGACGCCCCGAGCGCGCCCCACCGGAGCTCCCATTCGGTGACGACCTGGCCGGCGAGCGCGGTGTTGAGGCGGCGCGCGGCGCGCCAGACGGCGTCACCCTCGGGCATGCCCGCAGCGTAGGACACCACCCCAACCAGCCCCCCATTCGGTGGTTCCCCGACGGCCCCTCGGGTGACAGGATGAGCCCTTGTCACGGCATGACCTCGAGGAGGAGACATGGGCTCACGGCATCCCGGCTGGACCGCCGACCCGCGCGACCTGCTGCGGGCCGGGCCGGGCTTCACCCTCGAGGATGTCGACCGCGGCGGCACTCCGGGGTTCCGCGGCCGCAAGTCGGACGCCGAGCGGTTCGGCCGCGACCGGGGCAGGCTGCTCTCCGAGCTGCAGGAGCGGCTGTTCGCGGAGGGGCGCACCGGCGGCACGCGCTCGGTGCTGTGCGTCGTCCAAGGGCTCGACACGGCAGGCAAGGGCGGAGTCACCCGCCACGTCATGTCGATGGTCGATCCCCAGGGGGTCGCGTTGCACTCGTTCGGGCCGCCGAGCGAGGAGGAACTGCGCCACGACTTCCTCTGGCGCATCCGCAACGCGCTGCCCCGGCCGGGGCTGATCGGCGTCTTCGACCGCAGCCATTACGAGGACGTCCTGGTGGTGCGGGTGAAGCACCTCGTGCCCGACGACGAGTGGGAGTCCCGCTACGACCAGATCAACCACTTCGAGAAGGAACTCGTCGACTCCGGGACGGTGCTGCTCAAGTTCGCGCTCATGGTGTCGCACGACGAGCAGGGCATCCGGTTGATGGAACGCCTCGACCGGCCCGACAAGCGCTGGAAGTTCAACCCGAGCGACCTGGAGACGCGGGCGCAGTGGGCCGACTACCAGGCGGCCTACCAGGCGGTGTTCGAGCGCACCTCGACCGACTGGGCCCCGTGGTACGTCATCCCGTCCGACCACAAGTGGTACTCCCGGGTCGCGATCACCGAGATCGTCACCCAGACGCTGGTCGACATGAACCCGGGCTGGCCCGAACCCGACTGGAACCCCTTCGAGATGCGTGACCGGCTCGCCGAGCTCATGAGCTCACGAGCACTCACCGAGTCCCTCGCCGACACCACCAGGACCGTGGCCAAGGCGGTCGCCGCCGACGCGAAGGTGCAGCGGGAGGAGATCGAGGTCTCGCTCGACGACGTCGACTCGGAGGACGCCGCCGCCCGCGCGGACGAGCGCGCGGCGCTCGCGGAGGTGACCGCGCAGCGGGCCGCCTACGTCGCCGAAGCGATCCGGACCAAGCAACAGAAGCAGCGGCTGGTCACCGCCGCGAAGGCTCGCGAGACGCTGCGCTGACCAGCCGATGCGCCGCGTCCGCAGCCCTCGCCCGGGTCTCGACCGGGCCCCGGGATTCCTCGAGTCTCAAGTGAAGGTTGATGCGCTATCCCGCCGAATCGGCCCGATTTCCGTATTTGCCCTTGATCAAGCGGTTGCAGCGATGCCTACCATGCGCCGGCAGTGCCGCAGAGTGCGTTGAAGCCTTTGCGGTGGTTCAGGACCCGAAAGGATCGGCATGCGCACAGCTCTCACCGGAGGCGAGTCCTCGCCCCGTTCGGCCCTGCGCGCGGTGGGACGCGGGGTGGGCGCCACCGCGGTGGCGGTGACCCTGGCGCTGATGACCGCGGCCCCTTCCTCGGCCGATGCGCTGACCGACCGTCAGCGGCAGCTCGCCGCCGCGATCGCCGTCTCCAACACCGCCCTCACCCAGGCCTCGGCCCAGGTGGACGCCGACACCCAGAAGCTGGCCGAGTCTGAGGCCACCCTCAAGGCCCAGCAGCAGCTGCTGGCCCAGGCGGTCTCGGCGCGCGACGCCGCCGCCCAGCGTGACCAGGAGATGGCCGCCGCCCTGCAGGCCGCCGAGCAGCAACTGACCGCCGCCAAGGCCGCGGTGACGATCGGCGAGCAGCACCTCGCCGCCCAGCGCCGGCTGGTCGCCCTGAGCCTCAACCAGAACACCCAGCAGAACAGCCAGCTGCAGCAGCTCGCCGTGTTCACGACGAACATCGGCGTCGGTGACATCAACAACCGGATCCAGTGGGCCACCGAGGCGCTCACCGAGACCCAGCGCAAGCAACTCGTCCTCACCCAGCTCCAGCAGCAGCTGGTCGCCGCCCAGGCCGCGCAGACCACCGCCACCGACGCCGTGGAGCAGAAGCGCCAGGCCGCCAGCGCCCAGTTGGCCGTCACCCAGACGC
>JAJYQH010000295.1 GCA_021794705.1 Actinomycetes bacterium
CCAGCCGGTGTTCGTGGGCCCCCAGTCGGTGAGCAGCATCGGCCCGACCGGGAACCCGTGCCGCTGGAGGAAGCGGTTGAGGAACGAGAAGGTGTTCCAGGCTCCCGTCGAGACGTAGATGATCGGGGCGCCGGGGTGGTCGGCCAGCAGTCTCGTGAGCATCTGCGCCATCCCGGGGACGGGCTGGCGGGCCTGCTCGGTGAGCACCAGCGAGTTCCACGCGGCGATGAACAGCCGGGGCAGGAAGGTCGAGATGACCGTGTCGTCGATGTCGCTCACCAGGCCGAAGGTCTGCGAGTCGTCGACGACCATGACCGGGGCGTCGGTGGGCAGCGACGTCGGCGTGGTGATCGTCACGTGGTTCCAGCCGGGAGTGAGCGTCTCGCTCTTCACCCGGACGTCGACGTAGCCGTTGCGGTCGGTGCGCAGGGTGATCCCGGAGCTGCCGACGGTGACGCTCACCTCGGTGTGCGGGATCGGGGCCGCGACGAAGTTGCGCCAGCCCCGCTGGAGCAGCATCTCCTCGGCGGCCTTGCCCAGCGGGGTGCGGGGTTCGGCAGGGCGCAGCACGACCCGGGCGAGCACCCGCACCTGGGACTGGGTGCCGTACCCGGTGAACGGCAGCACGACCTCCGTCCAACCCATCCGCCGGAGGACACGGTTGACCCGGCGGTAGACGAATTCCTCCATCCGGGCACCGACAAACGGTCGATTGGACATGCTCGCACCCTATCCGCAACAGCGGTCGCGGCCTAGGGCGCCGACTCCCCAGGGCTCTGGGGCGTCGTGGCGTGGGATGATGCCGGGGTGACCCTGTCATCGACACTGAGCCGCCAGTTGCGCGTCGATATCGAGGCCTGCGGCTACTTCCCGGAGTTCGTCACCGACTCCCTCGCCCTGGCCCTCGGGGACGAGCCCGCGCTGCACCATCTGGTGCACCAGGAGGCGACGTTCATGGGCGACGAGATCCACCGGCACCTCACCGTGCTCGTCGTCACGCCCACTCGGCTGGTCGCCCTGCACACCGATGAGGGGGCCGAGGAGGCCAACGCCGACGACCAGGCGATCACGACGACCGAGACGGTCCCGCTCACCAACGTCCGGTCGGTGTCGCTCTCGCGGGTGGTGCAGAAGCCGGAGCACTTCGACTCCCGGCGTCCCCGCGTCGTCGAGACCTGGCTGGTGCTCGGCTGGGGCGTCCTCGGCCGGGTCGACATGGAGCCCGCGGGGTGCAGTGACCCGGCGTGCGAGGCCGACCACGGCTACACCGGCACGATCACCGGCGACGACCTCACCATCCGGATGAGTCCCGCCGCCGACGGGGCAGAGAACGTCGACCGGCTGATCCGCTTCGCGAGCGTCCTGCAGCAGGCCGTCGGACGCGCCCGATGAGTGTGAAGGTCGTCCCCGCCTACGGTCAGTCGACCCTCTCCGACATCCTTCCCGCCGTCGCCGCGCACCTCGGCGTGCCCGGCATGGTCGACCGGCTCGGGCTGCCGGCGTCCACCCGCTACGTCGTCCTGCTCGTCGACGGCCTCGGTCTCGGCCTGGTGCGCTCGCACCTGCGCGACGCGCCGTACTTCGCCGAGCTCTTCGGGGACGCCGTCGAGCTCACGAGCGGCGTGCCGAGCACCACCGCTACCTCGATCACCTGCCTCGGCACCGGCTGTCCGCCCGGCGTGCACGGCATCGCCGGCTACACCTTCCGCGAGCCGGCGTCCGGCGTGCGGATGAACGCCCTCACGTGGGAGCACGGGCCCGAGGCGGTCGAGGCGTTCCAGCCGCACGACACGATGTTCGAGACGATGAGCGCGCACGGGGTGACCTGCACGAGCGTCGTGCTTCCCCGGTTCGAGGGCAGCGGGCTCACCCGGGCGGCGCTGCGCGGCGCGGAGTTCGTCGGCATCGACGACGACGACGAGGGGGACGCCCGGATGGCGGCGATCACCCGGGCGGCCGCGGCGGGAGAGCGGTCGTGCGTCTACGTCTACGAGCGGCGACTCGACCACGCCGGCCACGGCCGGGGCACGGCGTCCGAGGCCTGGCGCCGGGTGCTCCAGCGCATCGACGGCTTCGCCGAGCAGTTGCGCGCCGACCTTCCCGACGACGTCGTGCTGCTCGTCACCGGCGACCACGGGATGATCGACGTCCCCGCGCGCACCCGGATCGTCCTCGACGACCAGCCGGGCCTGCTCGAGGGGGTCGACCTGCTCGCCGGCGAGGCCCGCTTCCGGCAGTTCTACTCCCGCACCCCGGACGCCGTCGCCCGCCGGTTCGCCTCCTTCCTCGGCGAGCGCGCCTGGGTGGTGACCCGCGAGCAGGCGATCGAGGAGGAGTGGTTCGGCGCGACCCCGGCGAGCATGGCCGGTCACTTCGGCGACGTGCTCGTGGCCATGCGGGGCACCTGGGCCCTCATGTCGCGCGACTTCCCCCAGGAGTTCGGCCTCGTCGGCATGCACGGCTCGTTGACCCCCGAGGAGGCGGCGGTGCCGCTGTTCGTCGACGGCCCCGTGCGGCCCTCGCCGTGGAGCGGCCGTGGCTGAGCTGGTCTACTTCACCGGCCCGATGGACTCGGGCAAGTCGACGCTGGCGTTGCAGATGGCCTACACCCAGTCACGGCACGGCCGGTCCGGACGCCTGTTCACGAGCCACGACCGGTCGGGACCCGCGACCATCACCTCCCGCATCGGCCTCCGGGCGGCTGCCACCGAGGTGGACGGCGACTTCGACGTGTGGGAGCACATCGTCGGGGCGCTCACCGGCGGGGAGCGGATCGACTTCCTCGTGTGCGACGAGGCGCAGTTCTACACGCCGGCGCAGATCGACGACCTCGCCCGCGTCGTCGACGACCTCGGCATCGACGTCTTCGCCTTCGGCATCCTCGCCGACTTCCGCACCGAGCTGTTCCCGGGCTCGAAACGACTGATCGAACTCTGTGACCGGATGGAGACCCCGCAGGTGCGGCCGCTGTGCTGGTGCGGGGCCCCGGCCACGCACAACGCCCGGGTGGTCGAGGGGGTGATGGTCACCGAGGGCAGCCAGGTCGCGGTCGGCGACGTCGCCGCCCCGGACGCCCCCACCGTCACCTATCAGGTGCTGTGCCGGCGGCACCACCGGCAGCGGATGACCATCGAGCGGGCGGTGGCGATCCCGAGCCCCGAGGTGCTGCCGTTCGCGGCGCCGGACGCCGGCTGAGCCCCCCGGACGTCCGGGTGTCGGTTCCACCGGCCCCGCTGGGGTGTGGCGATGAGCCGAGTGAGCGCCGCCGCCCTGCGTGACCGCCTCGACCGGGGGGAGCGCGTCACCCTGCTCGACGTCCGCTACTACCTCACCGAGCCGGGCCGGGGCGAGCGCGAATACGTCGAGGGCCACATCCCCGGCGCCGCGTTCGTCGATCTGGACGCCGACCTCGCCGCCCCGCACACCGGGCCGGGCGGGCGCCACCCGCTGCCCGACTCCGCCGCCTTCGGCGAGGCGATGCGCCGCGCGGGCGTGTCGGCGTCCGCGCCCGTCGTCGTCTACGACCAGCGCACCTCGCTGTCGGCCGGGCGCGCGTGGTGGATGCTCGTCAACGCCGGCCACCCCCGGGTCGAGGTGCTCGACGGCGGGTACGCCGGCTGGGTGGCCGAGGGAGCCGCGGTGAGCGCGGGTCGGGAGATCGCCGAGCCGGGTGACTTCGAGCCGGGCCCCGACCGGCTGCCCCGCGTGGACGCCGACCAGGTGGCGGACCTGCTCGCGGCCGGGCACCGGGTTGCCGACGTTCGGGCGCCCGAACGGTTCCGGGGCGACGTGGAACCGATCGACCCGGTCGGCGGGCACATCCCCGGGGCCGTCAACCTCCCGGCCGCCGGCCTGTTCACCCCCGAGGGCACGCTGCTGCCGGTCGACGAGCTGCGCAGCCGCCTGGCCCCGCTGGGACCCGGGGACGCGGTGAGCTGCGGCTCCGGCGTCACGGCGGCCCAGGTGCTGTGGGCCCTCGACGTTGCCGGTGTCCCCGGTGTCGCTCTCTACGCCGGCTCGTGGTCCGACTGGATCAGCGACCCGTCACGCCCGGTGGCGCGGGGGGAGTGAGGCCCTCCGACGGGCTTCCTCGCCGGTTTTCGGCACTCCCTCGTCCGCGCTAGGTTTGACCCACTGTGCCCTTCCGCACGCCGCCGATCCCGGCCGCGGTCGACCCCACGCGGTCCCAACCACGACCTGCGCCTGTGACAAAGGCGTCGGTGACGGTGAAAGATGGCAGCCGATGCCAGCCCCTCTGGGGGAAATGGCCTGTGTGAGAAAGGACGAGGAGTGATCCCACGCGAGGAACCCGGGCCGATGATCAACGGTCAGCCCACGAATCTCCCCGAGACCGACCCCGAGGAGACCTCGGAGTGGCTCGAATCGCTCGACGGCCTCATCGATTCCGAGGGCCGCAACCGGGCCCGCTACGTCATGCTGCGTCTGCTCGAGCGCGCGCGTGAGCGCCAGATCGGCGTCCCCTCGCTCGTGTCGACCGACTACGTCAACACCATCCCGGCGTCCA
Organism: Actinomycetes bacterium; assembly: GCA_021794705.1. GTDB lineage: Bacteria > Actinomycetota > Actinomycetes > Propionibacteriales > Propionibacteriaceae > JAJYQH01. The sequence goes on from JAJYQH010000295.1 coordinate 4,526, forward strand.
AGGAGCCGGCCTACCCCGGCGACGAGGACCTCGAGCGCGGCTACCGCCGCCTCATCCGCTGGAACGCCGCGATCCTCGTGCACCGGGCCCAGCGCCCCGGCATCGGCGTCGGCGGCCACCTGTCGAGCTACGCGTCGTCGGCGACCCTCTACGAGGTGGGTCTCAACCACTTCTTCCGCGGCAAGGACCACCCCGGCGGCGGAGACCAGATCTTCTTCCAGGGCCACGCCTCGCCCGGCATGTACGCCCGCGCGTTCCTCGAGGGCCGCCTGGAGGAGGCCGACCTCGACGGGTTCCGGCAGGAGAAGAGCCACTACACCGACGGTCACGTCCGGGCCCTGCCGAGCTACCCGCACCCGCGGATGATGCCGGACTTCTGGGAGTTCCCGACGGTGAGCATGGGCATCGGCCCCATGAACGCGATCTACCAGGCGCAGTTCAACCGCTACCTGCACAACCGCGGACTCAAGGACACCTCGCAGCAGCACGTCTGGGCATTCCTCGGCGACGGCGAGATGGACGAGCCCGAGTCGCGCGGTCTGCTGCAGCTCGCCGCCAACGAGGGGCTCGACAACCTCACCTTCGTCATCAACTGCAACCTCCAGCGCCTCGACGGCCCGGTGCGCGGCAACGGCAAGATCGTCCAGGAACTGGAGATGTTCTTCCGCGGCGCCGGCTGGAACGTCATCAAGGTGCTGTGGGGCCGCGGCTGGGACCCGCTGTTCGCGCAGGACACCGAGGGTGCCCTCGTCAACGTGATGAACACCACGCGCGACGGCGACTTCCAGACGTTCAAGGCGAACAACGGCGCGTACGTGCGCGAGCACTTCTTCGGCCGCGACCCGCGCACCCTCAAGATGGTCGAGGACTGGACCGACGAGCAGATCTGGGCGCTCAAGCGAGGCGGCCACGACTACCAGAAGGTCTATGCGGCCTACAAGTCGGCCACCGAGTTCACCGGTGCCCCCACCGTGATCCTCGCCCAGACCATCAAGGGGTACGTGCTCGGCTCGAGCTTCGCCGGCCGCAACGCGACCCACCAGATGAAGAAGTTCAGCCTCGAAGACCTCAAGCTGTTCCGCGACCGGCTCGACATGCCGGTCACCGACGCCCAGCTCGAGGAGAACGACCACTGGACACCGCCGTACGTGCGCCCGGGCAAGGACGATCCCCGGATCAAGTACATGCTCGAGCGGCGCCGCGACCTGGGCGGGTTCCTCCCGGAGCGGCGCGCCCACAAGGACAACGTCCTCGCGATCCCCGACGACAAGGCGTTCGCCGGCGTCCGCAAGGGGTCGGGCAACCAGCCGGTGGCCACGACGATGGCCTTCGTACGGCTGCTCAAGGACCTCATGCGCGACAAGAAGTTCGCCCCGCACGTCGTGCCGATCATCCCCGACGAGGCCCGCACCTTCGGCATGGACTCGTTCTTCCCGACGATCAAGATCTACAACCCGAACGGGCAGAACTACACCCCGGTCGACCACGAGCTGATGCTCGCCTACCGGGAGGCGACCAACGGCCAGATCCTCGAGGTCGGTATCAGCGAGGCCGGCTCCTCGGCCGCCTTCTCGGCCGCCGGGTCGTCGTACGCCACCCACGGGCTGCCGATGGTTCCGGTGTACGTCTTCTACTCGATGTTCGGCTTCCAGCGCACGGGCGACGAGTTCTGGGCGGCCGCCGACCAGATGGTGCGCGGCTTCCTCATCGGGGCCACCGCCGGACGCACCACGCTCACCGGCGAGGGCACCCAGCACATGGACGGGCACAGCCCGCTGCTCGCGGCCACCAACCCGGCCGTGGTGACGTGGGACCCCGCCTACGGGTACGAGATCAGCTACATCGTCCAGGACGGGCTGCGCCGCATGTACGGCGAGGCGCAGGAGAACGTCATCTACTACCTCATGGCCTACAACGAGCCGATGCCGCAGCCCGCGGAGCCGGCCGGCCTGCCGGTCGACGACC
>JAJYQH010000143.1 GCA_021794705.1 Actinomycetes bacterium
CGACAACGTCTATCTCGGCGGGGCCCGGCCCTACCAGCGGGAAGACGGCGCCCTCACCAGTCCGGACGACCCGGCGCTCGCCGTCCAGGACGACGGTGGCCGCGTCGAGGTGCGGATCACCCTCCCTGAAGGCTTCACCGCGCACCGGATCCCGGTGGTGACCACCGCCGACCTCGGTCGCGTGCGGATGGTGGACGCCGATTTCGAGGCGCCCGACGGCTCGGCCCTGCGGCTCGACACCGACCTCCTCGGCGAGACGGCGGCCCCGGACGCCGTCGCCGGCCCCCTCGCGGCGCTCGGCGACGGCGTCAACACCGTGACCGTCTGGGAGGCTCTCGGACGCCGGTAGGCCCAGCCGCGCGGGGCTCAGCCGAGCTCGGGGGGCAGGTCGTCGGCGTGCACGATCCGCAGCGACATGACCGCCCGGGTGAGGCAGACGTAGAGGCGGCGCAGCCCGGTCTCGCGGTCGGGCTCGCCCGCGACGATCCGGGCCGGCTCGACGAGCACGACGTGGTCGAACTCGAGGCCCTTCGCCAGGGTCGCGGGCACGAGGTCGAGCCGGTGCAGTCCCCGCACCTCGTCCTCGACGTGGTGGTGCTCCAGCCCGGCCCGGTCGAGGACGCCGGCGGCCTCGGCGACGAGGTCGTCGGGCACGATCAGCCCCACCGTTCCCTCGACCTCGAGCGCCTCGCGGCACTGGGCGACCACGGGGGCGAGCGGGTCGGCTTCCCGGTGGACCGTGAGCAGCCCCCGGTCGTGCCGGATCGCGTACGGTGCCCGGAGCCCGGGCGCGATGGACGGCAGCAGTCGGGCGGCGTAGTCGAGCACCTCGCCCGGCACGCGGAACCCTTCGACCAGCTCGCTGAGGGTGGCCCCCGGATGCCCGACGTGGCGCAGCGCCGACGCCCAGTCGCGGCTGGCCCACGGCGTGGTGGCCTGGGCCAGGTCGCCGAGCAGCGTGACCGACCCGGTGCTCGCCCGGCGACCCACCGCCCGGAGCTGCATGGCCGACAGGTCCTGGGCCTCGTCGACGATGACGTGGCCGAGGCTGCCGGTGCGCTCGAGCAGGTCGCCGAGCTCGTCGACGAGCACGAGGTCGGCCAGGGTCCAGCGCATGGCCCCCGGCGTCCGTGCCCGGCCCCCCGACTGCAGTAGCCGCTGCTCCTCGTCGTTGAGGACGCCGTCCGCGCACCCCGCCAGGAACGCCGGGTCGGTGAGCAGCCGGTGGGCGAGCTTCACGGCGTCCAGCTTGGGCCAGCACGCGGCCGCCAGCTGCTTCACCACGGCGGTGCGCGCCACCCGGTCCTGCACCCGGTCATCGGTGGTCTCGCCGGCGGCCTCCATCCGCAGCAGCACCAGGTGGGCCAGCCGCTGCGGAAGCAGCTGCCGGCCGGCCTCGTAGCGCACCCCGCGCTCGACCAGCGCGGCCACCGCCGAGGCGACCGCGGGCACCGGCACCCGCCACTGGCGGTGCCCGATCGGCACGACGAGCATGGACGCCGGCTCGCTCACGTGACCCCACACCGCCCGGCGGCACACCTCGGCCATCCGGGCGTCGCCCTTGAGCACGGCCACGGCGGGGGAGTCGGTGCCGCGCGGGGTGAGCCCGGTCGCACGGGAGACCAGTGACTCGATCGTGTCGTGGGCCGCGTCGATCTCGCCCAGGGCCGGGAGGACGTCGGCGATGTAGCCGAGGAACGACCGGTTCGGCCCGATGACGAGGACGCCGGCACGCGAGAGCTGCTCGCGGAACTGGTAGAGCAGCCAGGCCGCGCGGTGCAGGCCCACCGCGGTCTTGCCGGTGCCCGGAGCACCCTGGATGGCGAGCGAGGTGGCGAGGTCGGTGCGCACCAGCACGTCCTGGTCGGGCTGGATGGTGGCGACGATGTCGCGCATGGGCCCGGTGCGCGGCCGTTCGATCTCGGAGCGGAGGATGTCGGAGACGTGCTCGTCGCCGGCGGGTGCGCCGGCGAGCGGCTCGTCCTCGAAGGCGGTGAGCTCGCCGTGCTGGAACCCGAAGCGGCGGCGCAGCGAGCAGCCCATCGGCTCGGCCGGCCGGGCCCGGTAGAAGGGCAGGCTCATCGGCGCCCGCCAGTCCATGACGAGCGGCTCGCCGCCCGCCTCGCCCGAGACGTGCCGGCGTCCGATGTGGAACACCTCGTCGGCCTCCGCCCCCGCGGCCCGGGCGTACTCGAGCCGGCCGAAGAACAGCGGGATGTCGGGGTCGACCTCGAGCTCGGCCATCCGCCGGAAGAGCATCTGCCGGAGGTACTGGGTGCTCACCGAGTTGCCGCCGACCGCCCCCTGCCAGTCCTCCGACTCGGCGCGCATCCGCCGGAGCGCCTCCCGGGAGGCGGCGAGGTGGGCGCGTTCGGCGGCCAGGACGGTTGAGGCGGGATCGGGCGTGGGCATGGCTCTCCTCCGAGCGCTGTGCGGGTCGGGGTGGCCGCCGAGTGGGCCCGGCGGCCGACCATCCGTCGCGACGCGGGATGGCTCTGGAAGACAGCAGGCGATGCTACTCCCAACCAGGAGCGTCCTGTTAGCGTGCACAAATGCCTCGTCCCACCCTCACCCCCCGGGAAGCCGAAGCCCACCTCGTGCACCTGGGCGGCCACGCCCGGGAGACCTACCGGTGGCTGCGCCTCGGCCTGCTCGCCGCGTTGGGCGCGGTCGTGACGAGCGGACTCATCGAGTGGTCCCGCGCCCCCGGCCACTGCCTGCAGGGCTCGCTGAGCGCCTACTACTGGACGCCGGTGCGGCCGATGCTCGTCGGAGGGCTGATGGCGTTCGCCCTCGGGCTGATCGCCGTGCGGGGGAGCACCGACGCGGAGGACACCGCGCTCAACCTCGCCGGGCTGTTCGCCCCGATCGTCGCGGTGGTGCCGGTGCGTCCGAGCACCGGGTGCAGTTCCGTGCCGGAACCGGTGCTCCCGGTCGCCGCGGGCGTGGACAACAACATCCGGGCGCTGCTGGTGATCGCCGGGGTCGTCGTCGCGGCGGTGGCGGTCGCCCTTGTCCTGCACCGAGTGCGCATCGCGTCGGTCTGGACCGGGTGGGCGCTCGCGGCGGCCACCGTCGCAGGGTTCGCCGGCTGGGCCCTCGGCGCCGGGGGGACGATGGAGCCCGCGGCGCACTACGTGGCGGCCGCCGGCGTCTTCGGCTGCCTCGTGGTCGTCGTGCTCCTCAACGCCCGCTACACCCCGGGCTCGCGCCTCACGACGGTCTACCTCGCGCTGGCCGCCGCGATGGTGCTGGCGCTGCTGCTGCAGGGCCTGCACCTCCTCGTGCCCGCGTTCGGCTGGACCCTGCTCGCCACCGAGACCGCCCTCGTCGCGCTGTTCGCGGTGTTCTGGCTGGTGCAGACCCTCGAACTGTGGGACGCCGGCGTCCGCCCGGCCCGGGCGGGGGTTCAGGGCAGGTCGAGCCCCTGAGGGATGTCGTCGGCGTCGACGATGCGGTACGAGTACCCCTGCTCGGCGAGGAACCGCTGCCGGTGGGCGGCGAACTCGGCGTCGACGGTGTCGCGGGCGACCACGGCGTAGAAGCGGGCGGTGCGGCCGTCCCCCTTCGGGCGCATCAGCCGGCCGAGCCGCTGGGCCTCCTCCTGCCGCGACCCGAACGACCCCGACACCTGGATGGCCACCTCGGCCGAGGGCAGGTCGATGGAGAAGTTGGCGACCTTGCTCACCACCAGCAGGTCGATCTCCCCGGCCCGGAACTGGCCGTACAGCTGCTCGCGCTGCCGGGTCGTCGTCGCGCCGGTGATGATCGGGCAGTCGAGGCGTCTGGCGAGGTCCTCCAGTTGGTCGACGAACTGGCCGATGACCAGAGTGGGGCGGCCGCGGTGCAGGTCGACGAGGTCGACCACCGTGCGGGTCTTGGTCTCCGCGGACGCCGCCAGCCGGTAGCGGACCTCGGCGTCGGCCACGGCGTAGGTCATCCGCTCCGACTCGTCGAGGCTCACCCGCACCTCGACGCAATCGGCGGGGGCGATCCAGCCCTGCGCCTCCATGTCCTTCCACGGGGCGTCGTAGCGCTTGGGTCCGATGAGGGAGAACACGTCGCCCTCCCGTCCGTCCTCCCGGACGAGGGTGGCGGTGAGCCCGAGCCGCCGGCGGGCCTGCAGGTCGGCGGTCTGCCGGAACACCGGCGCGGGCAGCAGGTGCACCTCGTCGTAGATGACCAGGCCCCAGTCGCGTGCGTTGAACAGTTCCAGGTGGGGCTGTACGCCCTTCCGCCGGGTGGTGAGCACCTGGTAGGTGGCCACCGTGACCGGGCGCACGTCCTTGCGCGACCCGGAGTATTCGCCGATCTCGTCGGCGGTGAGGCTGGTGCGGCGGAGCAGCTCGTCGCGCCACTGCCTCGCCGACACGGTGTTGGTGCACAGAATGAGCGTGGTGCTCCCGGCGAGCGCCATCGCGGCGGCGCCCACGACGGTCTTGCCCGCACCGCAGGGGAGCACGACGACGCCGGAGCCGCCGTGCCAGAACGACTCCGCCGCCTGTCGCTGGTAGTCGCGGAGCCGCCACCCGTCCTCGGTGAGGGAGATCGCGTGCTTCTCGCCGTCGACGTAGCCGGCGAGGTCCTCGGCCGGCCAGCCCAGCTTGAGGAGCACCTGCTTGAGGTGGCCCCGCTCGCTCGGGTGCACCGCGACCGTGTCCGCGTCGATCCGGGCGCCCAGTAGCCCCTTGACCGCGGCGCTGCGGGTCACCTCGGCGAGCACCGCGGCGTCCGTGCTGATGAGCACGAGACCGTGCACGGGGTGCTTCTCCAGCCGCAGCCGCCCGTACCGGCCCATGGTGTCGGCGATGTCGACGAGCAGGCCGGACGGCACCGGGTACTTCGACCAGGTGAGCAGCGCGTCCACGACCTGTTCGGCGTCGTGTCCGGCCGCGCGGGCGTTCCACAGGCCCAGGGGGGTGAGCCGGTAGGTGTGGATGTGCTCGGGGGCGCGCTCGAGCTCCGCGAAGGGGGCGATGGCGATCCGGCACGCGTCGGCGTCCGGGTGGTCGGCTTCGAGCAGCAGGGTGCGGTCGGACTGGACGATGAGCGGGCCGGTGGACATCCGACCAGTATCCCCCGGGCGCGCGGACGGCCGAAACCGCTGCTACAGGCCCGGGCTGGGGGCGTCGCTCGCGGTGGGAGTCGCGCTGGGGGACGCCGTGTCACCCGCCGAGGCGCTCGGGGTCGGGGTGTCGGCGGCGGACGCCGTGGCGCTCGGGGAGGGAGACCCCGAGGAGAGGCCCGACGCCGTCGCCGTGGCGGTGGGGGTGAGCGCCGCACTCGGCGTGACGGTCGAGACGCTGCTCGCCGGTGACGACGGCGACGGGGTCGTGGACGCGGGAGCCGTGGACGCGGGGGGCGCCGGGGCTGAGGTGGCCGGCGCCGGGGGCGAGTCGGGCGGCGGGATCACGTAGAGCGCCGACCACGGGCCGTACGTGCCCGTGGTGTCGACGGCGGCCACCTGGACGAGGATCGGGCTCTTGTCGCCCAGCCAGCCGAGGCGGCTGTCGAGCGTGCTGGTGGTGTCGGCGAGGAAGCCGTTGACGAGCACCCGGTAATAGCGGATGCCGGACTGGTCGACCGCCGGGTCCCAGGCGATCGTGAAGGTGCTCATGGTGTTCGAGGCCAGGCGCAGCGAGCCGACGGCCGAGGGCGGCACCGGGGTGGGGCCCGGCTGCCACGGGGTGCGGACGGCGGCGGGGTGGGAGGGGAGCCCGGGAGCGGGCGTGGCGGTGCCGGGCACGGCCGCCTCGGCCGCTGCCCCCTTCGCCACGTCGGGCTGGGCCGAGCTCGTCCCCGGCCGCCCCGCCCCGATGAACAGGTAGGCCAGGAGGAACGCGGCCACGCCCGCCACCACGAAGCCGGCGGCGACGAGGGCACGTTCTGCACTGGTCCGCATACTTCGAGGGTACGAGCGGCGGGCCCCCCGGGATCCCTCTGCGACGGACCGGGGGCGCGCTCCCGCCTGGGGGCTCCCGCGATCTCAACCCTTGGGGTGTGCGGACCGCGACGGCCTGGAGGCGCGCACCGCCATGATCCGCGACAGCGCGACGGTGATGGCGGGTGCGGCCCGCTGCTGCAGCCGGACGTTGCCGGAGGCGATCCCCATGACCCGGGCGAGGCTGGTGGAGGGCGACCCGTCGTCGAGCACCCGGTCGACCTCGAGCCACGTGTCGGTGCCCTGATGGGCTGCCAGGACGTCGATGATCTGCTGGGCCGAGGTCGCCAGCACGTCCGGGTTCTCCCGGCTCACGAGGTCCTCCGCGAGGCGGTGCAGGTCGACGACCGGCGTCCGTTCGGTCGCTCCGGGCGGCGCCGGTCGCGCCCGGAGGCTGGCGGGGGTGGTCGCCGGTTCCCCGCTCGCGTCGCGGGCGATCGGCGCGTGGCCGAGCTGTCGCAGCGGGCCG
>JAJYQH010000106.1 GCA_021794705.1 Actinomycetes bacterium
AGTACCTCTACCCGGGCCTGCTGCTGCTGCTCGCGCTGCAGGTCTGGCCCACCGTCTACACGATCAGCCTGGCGTTCACGAACTATGGCGACGGGCACATCGTCAGCAAGCAGGAGTCGATCAACCAGATCACCGCGAACTCCGTCGTCGAGGTGCCCGGCTCCCCGCGCTACCAGCTCACGGTTGCCGTGGTGCAGGGCCAGGACCCGGCCACCGGCGCCCTCCACTTCCTCCTCGTCAACCCGACCGACAAGGCGCTCTCCGTGGGCACCGCCAAGGGCCTGCAGCCGCTGCCCAGCAGCGGCATCCAGTTCTACTCCGACGGGCGGATCAAGTCCGCACCCGGCTACACCACCCTGACGCCCAAGCAGGTCAATGCCCGCAGCAAGGACCTCCAGGCGTTCTCCGTGCCCACTCCCCCGACCGGCGGCATCAAGTCGGTCGGCCTGTCCGAGGCGTACAAGGGCGAGTCGACGATCAGCTACGACGCGAAGAGCGACACGCTCACCGACTCCCAGACGCACAAGGTCTACCACGCGGTGAACGGACGCTGGGTCGCCGCCGACGGCACCAGCTTCCCCACCGGATGGAAGGAGAACGTCGGCTGGGCGAACTTCAAGTCGGTGGTCACCAACCAGACCCTGCGCGACGGCTTCGTCGGCGTCTTCATCTGGAACGTCGTCTTCGCCGTCGTCTCGGTCGGCTCGACGTTCCTGCTCGGCATGCTGCTCGCCCTGCTGTTCAACTCCCCGCGGCTGCGGTTCAAGGGCGTCGGCCGGGCGATCCTCATCATGCCCTACGCCGTTCCGGGCTTCGTCACCGCGCTCACGTGGTACTCGATGTTCAACCCGCAGTTCGGCCTCATCAACAACATGCTGCACGTGAACATCGACTGGTACGACAGCCCCAACCTCATGCGGGCGGCGATCCTCATCACCAACCTCTGGCTGGGCTTCCCCTACATGTTCATCGTGTGCACCGGCGCCCTGCAGTCGATCCCGAACGACGTCAAGGAGGCGGCCAAGATCGACGGGGCCAGCTGGCGGCAGACCGTCCAGCGGGTGATCATGCCGCTGCTGATCGTCGCCGTCGGCCCCCTGCTGGTCGGCTCGTTCGCCTTCAACTTCAACAACTTCTCGCTCATCTGGCTGTTCAGCCAGGGCGGCCCGTTCCACCCGAACGACACGTCCATCGGCTACACCGATCTCCTCATCACCTACGCCTACCGGCTCGCCTTCGGCGGCGCCGGCAGCAACTACGGGCTGGCCTCGGCCATCTCCATCTTCATCTTCCTGATCGTCGCGTCCATGTCGGCCATCGGCTTCGCCCGGTCGAAGGCATGGGAAGAGGTGAACTGACATGACCACCGCCACCCTCACCCGCAGGCCGTCGCGCAGCGGCGAGACGCCCCGACGCCGGCACGTCCCCCGCCGCGTGCTCATCGGCGACATCGGCCTGCACCTCGGAGTCCTCGTGGCCCTGCTGTGGGCGATCTTCCCCCTCGTGTACATCCTCTCGGCGGCGCTCAACCCGTCCGGGTCGCTCGACACCTCGCAGCTGTTCCCCACCTCGTTCTCGCTGACGAACTTCCGGTTCCTGTTCACCACGCCGAACTGGGACTTCCCGCGGTGGATGTGGAACTCCCTGCTGGTGTGCTTCCTCAACGCCCTCATCGCGGTGTTCATCGGCTCCTGCGCCGCGTTCGCCTTCTCCCGGCTGAGGTTCCGCGGACGCCGGGCCGGCCTCGCCGGGCTGCTGCTGCTGCAGATGTTCCCCGCCACGCTCGCGTTCGTCGCGCTGTACATCACGTTCTCGCACATCGGCGACGTCGTGCCCACCTTCGGGCTCAACTCGGTGTGGGGCCTCATCCTCGCCTACGCCGGCGGGGCGATGGGCGCCAACGTGTGGCTGCTCAAGGGCTACTTCGACACCGTCCCGAAGGAACTCGACGAGGCGGCCATCGTCGACGGCGCCACGCACGCCCGCACCTTCTTCACCATCGTGCTGCCGCTCGTGGCCCCGATCCTCGTCACCGTGTTCATGCTCAGCTTCATCGGCACCTTCAGCGAGTTCCTCATCGCCGGCCTGTTCCTCCAGGACAACGACAAGTGGACCGTGGCCGTCGGCCTCTACGGGCTGCTGCGGGCCGACCGGAACAAGTATTTCGGGCCGTTCTGCGCCGGTGCGATGCTGTCGACCATCCCCGTCATGGTGCTGTACTTCGCCTTCCAGCGGCAGCTCACCGGCGGCCTCACCGCGGGCTCGGTCAAGTGAGCCGGCGTCCCTCCCCCACCACGACGACGGGCTCCACTCGATGACCGGAACGCTGCGGCTCGCCGACATCGCCGCCCAGGCGAGGGTCAGCGAGTCCACGGTGTCGCGGGTGCTCAACAACAAGCCCGTCGTCTCCGATCGCGCCCGCCAGGCCGTGCTCACGGCGATCGACATCCTCGGCTACGAGCGGCCCTCGGCGTTGCGCCGGCACGCGACCGGCCTGGTCGGGCTCATCGTGCCCGAGCTCACCAACCCGATCTTCCCGGCCTTCGCCCAGGTGATCGAGGCGGCGCTCAGCCGGTCCAGCTACACCGCCGTGCTCTGCGCCCAGGCCGCGGGCGGCGTCACCGAGGACGAGTACATCGAGCTGCTCCGCGACCGCGGGACGGCGGGGATCCTGTTCGTGGGCGGACTGCACGCCGACTCGCGCAGCGACCTGCAGCGCTACCGCACGCTCATCGCCGACGGGCTGCCGATCGTCTTCATCAACGGCACCCGGCCGGAGATCGCGGTGCCGGCGGTGGGCTCCGACGACCGGCAGGCCGTCGACCAGGCGGTGCACCACCTCGCCCAGCTCCGCCACCGCCGGATCGGGATGGCGCTCGGACCCGACCGCTACATCGTCGTCCAGCAGAAGCTGGAGGCGTTCGGGCCCGCCCTCGCCCGTCACATCGGCCCGGACGCCGAGCCGCTGGTCGAGCACAGCCAGTTCAGCGTCGAGGGCGGCGCGGTGGCGGCCGCGCGACTGCTGGCCCGCGGAGCGACGGGGATCATCACGGGGTCGGACATCATGGCCCTCGGAGCGATCGGTGCGGTGCGCAGCGCAGGTCTGCGGGTGCCCGAGGACGTCTCGGTGATCGGCTACGACGACTCGGTCATCATGCCGTTCACCGACCCGCCGCTCACCACCATGCGACAGAACGTCACGGCGATCGGGGAGGCCGCGGTCGCCGCGCTGCTCGAACAGATCGAGGGGCGACCGGTCACGGCGGCCGAGTACCTGTTCCGCCCGCAACTGGTGGTGCGGGGCTCGACCGGCCCGGCGCCCGAGCACTGATCCGCCGCGCCCGCGCCACATTCCACCTGGTCAGAAGCCGGCCCTCAAAGCCGACCCCGCCGCAGCGCGACGGGGTCGGCTTTGTAGGTTTGAAGCAGACTAGAACCAGGCCGATCAGGGCCGTTCCGCCGCCCGATCGCACCGGTCAACGCCAATGAAGAAGGTTGATCGTGACCACCTCAGGATGGGGTACCCCCCGCCACAGCCTCCGACGAGTCGCCCGCGGCGCCACTGCCGCGATCCTCACCACCGTGGCCCTCGCCGGCTGCTCCTCCGGCTCCTCCAGCACCGGTACCCCCAGCGCCGGAGGCGAGGCCAACCTCCAGTTGCCCGACCTCGGGCAGGTGAGCTTCCTCGGGGGCATCTCCGGCCGCGCCCTGCTCATGATCGGTCTGGTCGTGTGCCTCGGCGGCCTGGTGTTCGGGCTGGTCACCTACACCCGGCTGCGCAACCTCCCGGTGCACTCCTCGATGCGCGAGATCTCCGAGCTCATCTACGAGACGTGCAAGGCCTACCTCGTCCAGCAGGGCAAGTTCCTCCTGCTGCTGTGGGTGTTCATCGGCAGCGTCATCCTCGTCTACTTCAAGTTCCTCATGGACATGTCACTCGGACGGGTGCTCGTCGTGCTGGCCTTCAGCCTCATCGGCATGGCCGGCTCGTACAGCGTCGCGTGGTTCGGCATCCGGGTGAACACCTTCGCCAACAGCCGCACCGCCTACGCGTCCCTCCGCGGCAAGCCGTACCCCACTCACGCGATCCCGATGGAGTCGGGCATGAGCGTCGGGATGGTGCTCATCAGCGTCGAGTTGTTCATGATGCTCGTCATCATGCTGTTCCTGCCCGGCACCATCGCCGGGTCGTGCTTCATCGGCTTCGCCATCGGCGAGTCCCTGGGCGCCTCCGCCCTGCGCATCGCCGGCGGCATCTTCACCAAGATCGCCGACATCGGCTCCGACCTCATGAAGATCGTCTTCAAGATCAAGGAGGACGACGCCCGCAACCCCGGGGTGATCGCCGACTGCACCGGCGACAACGCCGGCGACTCGGTCGGCCCCTCCGCCGACGGCTTCGAGACCTACGGCGTCACCGGGGTGGCGCTCATCACGTTCATCCTGCTCGCGGTGCACGACGTACCCACGCAGGTGCGCCTGCTCGTGTGGATCTTCGCCATCCGCATCGTCATGGTCGTCGCCTCGTTCCTGTCCTACGCGGTCAACGTCGCCCTCACCCGGGCGCGCTACCGGGACGCCGACACGATGGACTTCGAGCGCCCGCTCACCACCCTCGTGTGGCTCACCTCGTTCGTCTCGATCGTGCTCACCTACCTCACCAGCGGGCTGCTCGTGAGGGACATCGGCGACGGCAGCCTCTGGTGGAAGCTCGCCACGATCATCTCCTGCGGCACCCTGGCCGGCGCCCTCATCCCCGAGCTCGTCAAGGTGTTCACCTCGGTGAAGAGCCGGCACACCCGCGAGGTGGTCATCTCCGCCAAGGAGGGCGGCCCGAGCCTCGACATCCTGTCCGGCCTGGTCGCCGGCAACTTCTCCGCCTACTGGCTCGGCTCGACGATCATCGCGCTCATGGGCGCCGCCTTCCTCATCAGCGGCCACGGGCTGGGCGCGATCATGGTCGCTCCGGCGGTGTTCTCGTTCGGCCTGGTGGCGTTCGGGTTCCTCGGCATGGGCCCTGTCACCATCGCCGTCGACTCCTACGGCCCGGTCACCGACAACGCGCAGAGCGTGTACGAGCTGTCGACGATCGAGGAGATCCCCGGCGTGGCCGACGAGATCCGCGCGGCCGAGGGCTACGACGTGCAGTGGCTCAAGGCGAAGCGGTTCCTCGAGGAGAACGACGGAGCGGGCAACACCTTCAAGGCCACGGCCAAGCCGGTGCTCATCGGCACCGCCGTCGTCGGCGCCACCACGATGATCTTCTCGATCATCATGGCGCTCACGAACGGCACCCAGGACGCCGCGGCGGTGCAGAAGCTCTCGCTGCTGCACGCCCCCTTCCTCCTCGGGCTGATCATGGGCGGCGCGGTCATCTACTGGTTCTCCGGCGCCTCGATGCAGGCCGTCACGACCGGGTCGTACCGCGCCGTCGAGTTCATCAAGCGCAACATCAAGCTCGAGGGCGTCACCCGCGCCTCGGTGGAGGACTCGCGGCGGGTGGTGCAGATCTGCACGCAGTACGCCCAGCGCGGCATGTTCAACATCTTCCTCGGCATCTTCTTCGCCACTTTGGCGTTCGCGTTCGTCGAACCGTTCTTCTTCATCGGCTACCTCATCTCGATCGCGCTGTTCGGCCTCTACCAGGCGATCTTCATGGCCAACGCCGGCGGCGCCTGGGACAACGCCAAGAAGCTCGTCGAGGTCGACCTCGACGCCAAGGGCACCGACCTGCACGACGCGTCGATCGTCGGTGACACCGTGGGCGACCCGTTCAAGGACACGTCGTCGGTCGCGATGAACCCGGTCATCAAGTTCACGACCCTGTTCGGGCTGCTGGCGGTGGAGCTGGCGGTGTCGATCTCCGACCAGGGCTACTCGATGCTCACCCACGTGCTCGCGGTCGTGTTCTTCCTCGTCAGCGCCTACTTCGTCTATCGCAGCTTCTACGGCATGCGGATCGGCACGACGATGGAGTCGATCGTCGGGCAGATGCACCCCGACCTCGCCCCGGAGGGCGCGGCCCCGGTGCTCCCGGCCGCTCCCCCGGTCGCCACGGCCGGCGGCCTGCACCGCTGACCACCCGAGCGGTCCGGCGGTTCCCGCGTGGACCGCCGGGCCGTCCCGTCTGGGTAGAGTCGCGACGTGCGCTACATCTCCACCCGCTCGCTGCCGGGCAGTGCCGGACGCCGCTTCAGCGACATCCTGCTCGAGGGCCTGGCTCCGGACGGAGGGTTGTACCTGCCCGAGCGCTACCCCGATCTCTCGGGCCGGCTCGACGAGCTGCGGGCGGCCCTCGACGAGAGCTACGCGGCGCTGGCGGCGTCCGTGCTGCGGGAGTTCGTCGACGACATTCCTGGTGCCGACCTCGACGACCTCTGCGCCCGCGCCTACTCGC
>JAJYQH010000269.1 GCA_021794705.1 Actinomycetes bacterium
GCTCCGCTGGACGGACGGCCGGGCGCTCATCGCGACCGGCTCGCCGTTCGAGCCGGTCGTGTTCGACGGGACGACGTACCACATCGCCCAGGCCAACAATGCCCTCGTCTTCCCCGGGATCGGCCTCGGCGTGGTGACCAGCCGCGCCTCCCGGGTCAGCGACCACATGATCGCGGCCTCCGCGCGGGCCGTCGCCCGGGTCGTCACGGACCGCAGCCGGGGGGCATCGCTGCTGCCCGACGTCGGGCAGTTGCGGTCGGTGTCGGCGAAGGTCGGGGTCGCTGTCGCCGAGGCGGCGATCGAGGAGGGGCTGGCGCAGGCGGACATCGCCAACCCCATCCAGGCCGTCTACGCGAACATGTGGCAACCCGTCTACCCGAGGATCCTCGCCGAGTGAACGCGTCGGCCGACCCGCAGGTGCTCGGCCGGGACGAGTGGGAGCGGGCGCGGGAGGCCCATCAGGAGCGGGCCCGCGAGGTGCTCGGCCCGGTGGTCGAGCGCCGTCGGCGGGGGGAGCGTCACCCCGTCGAGGACTTCCTCTTCGACTATTACTCGCTGCGGCCGGGGCAGCTCGTCGCGTGGCATCCCGGCGTCCACCGGGTGCTCGAGCACGCGGAGGGGGAGTTCGGGTCGCTGCGCTTCCACCGGGTCACGGGCGGCCGGGTGGAGGTGGACGCCGCCGGCGTCCTGGCCCGCCGGGCCGACACCGTGGCCTGGGTGGAGCGGCTGCTGCGCGCGGTGCGGGGGCGACCTGCGTCCTTCGGCTGCTTCGGCATGCATGAGTGGGCGATGGTCTACGGGCTGGAGCCGGACCGGACCCGGCACGCGGATCTGCCGCTGCGCCCCCGGCCCGACCAGGTGCGGCAGACCGTCGAGCAGGTGGGACTGCGGTGCACCCACTTCGACGCCTTCCGCTTCTTCACCCCGGACGCCGCTCCCCGCAACGCGCTGGCCCTCACCCGGGAGGGGCAGCCGGAGCACGACCAGGGCGGCTGCCTGCACGTCAACATGGACCTCTACAAGTGGGCCGGCAAGCTCCTGCCGCTCACCCCGCCCGAGCTGCTGCTCGACGCGTACGAGCTCGCCCGCGACATCCGCGCGCTCGACATGCGGGCCAGCGCCTACGACCTCCGGGGGCTCGGGTACGAGCCGGTGCGAGTGGAGACGGCGTCCGGACGCGCGGAGTACGTGGCCCAGCAGCGGGCCTTCGCGGCCCGCGCGGAGCCGCTGAGGGAACGCCTGCTCGACCTCATCGAGACCTCACGGGCGGTCGCGGCGCGTCAGGCGGGCAGGATGAGCGCGGTCACCTGACGTCCCGACGAGTCGAGCAGGAACAGTGTGCTCTCCGAGTTGGGCATGTCGAACGTCACCGTCCCGCTGACCGACTGGCCGGCGTGCACGACCCGCCCGACCAGGTCGTCCGGGCGGCCGCTGGGCCGGGGCTCGTAGGCCTGGTTCGTGTCGGAGTTGGTGAAGGCGAAGAACTGGAGCACCTGGTCGCCACTGGTGACCTTGATCGTCATCCGCACCACCGCCTCGGGACCCGACCACGTGTACGAGTCGATCGTCCAGACGCCGTGGGCGCCGTCGAAGGTGTTGTCGAACGGGATGCTCGTCGCGCTGCCGCCCGTCGTGTCCGACGACGGCGGTGCCGACGCCACCGACGGGGCGGAGATCGGCGGGTCCTGGGACGCCGTGCGGAAGCCCCACCACACCGCGACCGCCACCACGAGCAGCACGGCCAGGGTGATGAGGACGGGCTTGCGGCTCGACTCGGGGCTGAACTGGCGGATCGACACGGACGCCGGGACGTGACCGCCCAGCGGGGCTCGCGGATCGCGGCCCGGCTCGCCGAGGGGAGTGGGGGCGCCGGGGTACCCCTGATCCGAGGGAGTGGCCCAGTAGGCATTCTGGGGAGCTGCCTGGGGGTAGGGACCGGCGGGGCCACCCCCCTGCTGCGGCCATGCCCCGTATCCGACGCCCGGCGGAGGTGTCTGCGGGCCCGGGTACGCGGGGCCCGGGTACGGGTTCCCGGGATAGGGAGGCCCGCCGTGCGCCGCCGCCGGGCTCGGGTTCCCGGGGTAGGGCTGGGAGGGGTTCCCGTACGGGCTGCCCGCGACCGGAGCCTGCGGGTACGGGGTCTGGGGAGTGTGCCCGTGCCGATACGGCGAATCGTTCTGCGCCGTGCCGTAAGGGGCCGGGGGCTGGGGCTGCCACCCGGACTCCGGCGGCCGTCCCGCTGTCGGCGACCGCGGGTCGGGCGGAGGCCAGGGCTGGGGTCCCTGGTCCGGCGGGGGCCATGGGGGAGACCCGTGCGGCGGCGTGCTCATGGTGGGGTAACTCTAGCTCGGCCCGGGTGGGGGCTCCGGTCGTCCACAACCGCCCGGGAACGGGCGGCTTGTGCACAGCGGCGTCTCGGCTCCGCCGCCGGCCGTGGCGGCGTCCAGACAATCCGGACGTGACCAACCAGCGAGCCACCCTGCGCAAACGCCTGCCCACCCGCACCCTTCCGGAGCCCGAGTCGCCCCCCACCCTGCGCATCTCCCGACCCGACGAGATGATCCTCGTGGTGCCCCACATGCTCGGGTTCTGGCCCGAGCGCTCGATCGCGGTCATCCTCCTGGTCGACGGTCGGGTGGAGGTCACGGCGAGGGCAGACCTCGACTGCGGGCCGGTTGAACTGGCCGAGGTCATCGAACCGATGATCGCCCGATTCCCGGGCCACCGCGCACTACTCATCGGCTACGGCCCCCGAGACGAGGTCGACGACGCGGTGGCGGCCGCCGAGATGCTCTTCGCGCCCGAGGCGCTCATCGACTCCCTGGGCACCGACGGCCGACGGTGGTGGAGCCGCGGCGGCGCCGGTGGCAGCATGTCGGGTCGCCAGCTGCGCAAGGTGGCCGGGGCGGCCCCCGGCCTCGCCGACCGGCTGCTGCCCGACCGTGCGGCCCTCGAGGACCGGTTCTCCGGTCCCGATCCCGCACAACGCGACGCCCTCGAGGCCCGCATGAGCGACGTGCTCGAGGCCGTGACCGATCTCACCCGGTCCGAACGGGTCGAGCGGACGGCCGCGCTCATCCGGCACGCGGTGGCCACCGACGAAGTGTCCGGACTCGATGACGCCCAGCGCCTCGAGCTGGGCGCGCTGGTGCAGGACATCGCTGCCCGCGACGCCGCGTGGATGCTCATCAACCGGGCCGAGGCCGACGAACACCTCGCCCTGTGGCACTCCGTCGTCGACGTCACACCGGCGCCACAGGCCCCACCCGTCCTGTGCCTCGCCGCCACGGCGGGTTGGCTCACGGGCAACGGCGCCATCATGAACATCTGCCTCGAGCGGGCCCTGCGCATCGAACCCTGGTACAGCCTCGCCCGCCTGCTCACCGACGTGATGCGGCAGGCGATTCCGCCGAGCGCCTGGGACCAGCTGGCGGGCATCAGCGTCGACCCCGCCGAGTACGGCGATGAGCCCTGACCCACCCGAGCCCGGATCGCCTGTTCGCGCGGCCCGGGTCGCCGGTGTCGTCGAATTCGGGCGCGACCACCTCGCCCTGGTGCTGGTGGCCGGCGTGGTCGCCATCGGCATCGCGATCACCTATCTGACCCGGGCCCAGGCCCACACCGTGCCGATGGCCGTCCCGTCGCCGATCCCCGCCGCGGCACCACCTGCCACGGCCGCCACACCTCAGGCCACCGGTGGGGGCGCCGGCGGTGCATCCGTGAGCAGCCCGGCTGCCGCGTCGGCGACACCCCGTCTCATCGTCGTGCAGGTGCTCGGCGCCGTGAAGCGACCGGGGGTGATCAGCGTTCCCGAGGGCACTCGTGTCCACGAGGCGATCGCGCGCTGCGGCGGACTCGCCCCCGGGTCCGACACGGGCGACCTCAACCTGGCGGCGGTCCTCCGCGACGCCGACCAGGTCGTCATCGGCACCCGCGCCCAGCCGGGCGGGAGCGTACGCAACGGCAGCCAGCCTGCCGGGCTCCCGAGCGGCAGCGCCACACCGGCCGACCTGGTCGTCGACCTCAACACCGCCACCCTCGAACAACTCGACCAGATCCCGGGGGTGGGCCCGGTCACGGCCCAGAAGATCGTCGACTGGCGCTCGCAGCACGGGGGGTTCACCGCCGTCACTGAGCTGCGCGAGATCGACGGCATCGGGGCGAAGACCTTCGCGAGGATCGCCCCGCATGTCCGCGTCTGAGCAACTCCCGAGGCCGCCCGTCGACGTCCGCCTCGTGCCGCTGGCGGTGGGCGGTTGGGCCGGTGCGTGGTGGGGCACCGCGGAGAGCTGGTCGGCGCCGGCGCTGCTCCTCACCGTCGGCGCGCTGGTGGCGAGCATCGCCCTGGTCGGCATCGGGCGACGACGTCGGGAGCGCCGTCGGCAGCTGGCCGCGGTCCTGGTCACCCTCGTGGCCGCGGGCGGCTGCGGGCTGCTGAGGCTGGGGGCGGTCCAGCACACGGCGCTCACCACGGGCGCTGCCGCGCACAGTGTCGCCGACCTTGTCGTTGTGATCACCGGGGACCCCGTCAGCTACCCGGCGTCCGGCACTCGCCCCGCCTTCGCCACCGTGCCCGCGCAGGCGCGTTCCGTCACTGTTCGCGGCGCGTCGGCGGCCACCCGGGTGCCGGTGACGCTGATGGGCAGCGGCGACACCGCATCCTTCCTGACGTCCCTGGGGGTGGGCCAACGGGCCACGATCACCGGCACCCTGATGCCCCGCGAGCCAGGGCAACCGGTCGCTGCGGGCGTCCGGGTTCTCGCACCGCCGACGCGGATCGTCGAGGGCGGCGTCGTCGACAGGGCGGCCAACCGGTTCCGGGTCGCCCTCACCGAGGCCATGCGGTGGGCTCCCGCCGCTCAGGCGCACCTCGTGCCCTCGCTCGTGGTCGGCGACACCTCGAGCGTCGACAGCGCAACCCAAGAGGCCTTCCGTGCGACCGGGCTCACCCACCTCATGGCCGTGTCGGGGGCCAACCTCGCGCTCACCCTCGCCTGGCTGCTGGGACTCGCCCGGTGGATCGGTCTGCGGGCCCGACTCCTCGACGTCGTCGCCGTCGTCGGTGTCGCGGCCTTCGTCACCGTCTGTCGCGGTGAACCGAGCGTGCTGAGGGCGGCCGCGATGGGACTGGTCACCCTGGCCGCACTCGGTCGGCACGCGGCGGCCGGTCGCGGCCTGCGGCACCTCGCCGCGGCGAGCCTCGTCGTCCTCCTGCTCGACCCGTGGCTGGCCCGGTCGGTGGGGTTCGCGCTCTCCGTCGCCGCGACCGGCGGCATCATCTGGTGGGCGGCCGCCTGGGGCCGCCGAGCCGGGCCGACCGGCGTCCGGTGGCTCACCCCGATCGTGTTCGTCCCCCTCGCCGCCCAGCTGGCCACCCAGCCGATGGTCACCGCGATCAGTGGGGGAGTGAGCACCGTCGGGGTGGTCGCCAACGCGCTCGCCGCCCCGTTCGTGGCACCCGTCACCGTGGTCGGCCTCACGGCCGCGCTCGCCCAGCTGCTGTGGCCACCGCTCGGCGCCGCGGTCGGCTGGGCGGCCGGGGCCTGCATGCAGCCGATCATCTGGATCGCGCGGTTGCTCTCGTCGACCCCGGGTGCCGTGTGGCCGTGGCCGGTGACGCCCCTGAGCATCGCACTACTCGGCGCCGCCTGCCTGTTGCTGGCCGCGCTGGTACCCCACGTCGCGGCACACCCGGGCCTCGCGCTGGCGGTGCTGCTCGCCCTGGCCCTCACCCCATGGCTGCACCCGCGGCCGCTCGGATGGCCCGGTTCGTGGGATGTCGTCTTCTGCGACGTCGGCCAGGGGGACGCCACGGTGGTGCGCGCCGGGCCGGGTGAGGCGGTGCTCGTCGACGCGGGGCCGGACGACACCAGCGCGCTGACCTGCCTACGGTCGCTCGGCGTCACCCGCCTTCCCCTCGTCATCCTCACGCACTACCACGCCGACCACTCCGGGGGATTGGCTCCGGTGCTGCGTGGCGTGCCGACCGGCCGTGTCTGGGTCAACCCGACGGCCAGCCCGGCTGCCGACGTGCGCCGGGTCGCCGAGGCGGCCGCGAGCACCGGGACGCCGCTCGAGGCGGCACCGTTGGGGGTCAGCGTCAGTGTGGGGATGGCGAGGGTCGACCTGCTGTACGGCGGTCCGTCCCCCTCCGTACCGGCAGCCGATGACGAAGGGGAGTCGTCCGCGGAGAACAACACGTCGCTGGTCCTGCGGGTGGCTTCCGGGGGCCTGACGGTGGTCATCGCAGGCGATGCCGAGACCGAGGAGCAGCAGCAGGTGCTCG
>JAJYQH010000339.1 GCA_021794705.1 Actinomycetes bacterium
CATTCCTCCGTCCGGGTCGCCGACTTCCGGTAGACCTCGGGAGGCAGCAGCTGGAGGAGCGTCTGGGCACCGTAGAAGACGCCGGCGGCGTCCCCGCCGAGCACCGTGACCGTCGTCGGCTCGACCGACAGCTCGTAGCCCTCGGGCGGCAGGTCCGGGGACAGACCCAGGCTGATCGAGCTGCGTCCGGTGGTCGCCCCGCCCTCGTAGAGGGGCAGCCCGGTCGATGCCCGGAGCGCCGACTGGAGCCAGGCCGACACGGTGCGCAGGTCGTCGGGGACGTCGATCACCGTCGACTCGTCGAGGACGAACCGGCCCTCCCCGTCGACGACGGTGGCGGGGCGGGGAACGAGCATGGTCATCAGGCATCCCTTCACGGCCCCGGACGCCGGGGCGACACCAGGCTATGCGCCGCCGGCGTCCCCAGCACCGGGACGCCGGACGGCTCGCCGGGCGGGTGGGTCAGGACAACCCGGTGTGGTGGGCCGCGAAGGTGATGAGGTCGGCGGCCTCGTCGGCCACCATCTGCGCCGGCTTGCCCGCTCCGTGCCCGGTCGCCGTCTCGATCCGGCTGATGATCGGCGCGTCCCCCGCCTGGGCGTGCTGGAGCGCCGCGGTGAACTTGTGGCTGTGCAGCGGGACGACCCGGTCGTCGTGGTCGCCGGTCGCGATGAGGGTCGGCGGGTAGGCGGTGCCGGGTCGCACGTTGTGCAGCGGCGAGTAGGCGAGCGCCGTCGCGAAGTCCTCCGCGACGTCCGGGTCGCCGTAGTCGCTGATCCACGCCGAGCCGATGGTGAACTTGTGGAACCGCAGCA
Organism: Actinomycetes bacterium; assembly: GCA_021794705.1. Classification (GTDB taxonomy): domain Bacteria; phylum Actinomycetota; class Actinomycetes; order Propionibacteriales; family Propionibacteriaceae; genus JAJYQH01. The sequence goes on from JAJYQH010000339.1 coordinate 816, forward strand.
GGTCGAGGACGCCGACCATGGGCAGGGCCACGCCGAACAGGTCGGGACGCTGGGTCATCGCGGCGCCGACGAGCAGGCCGCCGTTGCTGCGTCCGTGCAGGGCCAGCTGGCGGGAGGTCGTCACGCCGGTCGCGATGAGGTGCTCGGCGACGGCGATGACGTCGTCGAAGACGTGCTGCTTGTGCGCCCGCTTGCCGTCCTCGTACCAGTGCGCCCCGAACTCCCCGCCGCCCCGCAGGTTGGCGATCGCGAGGGTGCCGCCGGCGGCGAGCCAGCCGGCGAAGATCGGCCGGAAGTCGGCGACGACCGGGATCCGGAAGCCGCCGTAGCCGTAGAGCAGGGTCGGACGCGGTCCGGCCGGGGCGTCGACCGGCTCGATGAGGAAGTAGGGCACCTCGGTGCCGTCGGCGCTCGTCGCCCGTCCGCGGCTGGTGCGCACCTCGGGCAGGGGGTCACCGGCGTCCACGAGCGGCAGCGGGCGGACCATGCCGTCGGCCTCGGCCGCGTAGCAGGTGGTGGGGCTGGTCACCGAGCTCATGGCGACGAACAGCTCCGGGCGGGCGGGGCGTCCGGACAGGCCGACGACGGCGCCACCCGGGACGTCGAGCACGTCGACCGGCGTCCCGTCGAGCCGGAAGCGGCGCAGCACCGGGGCGGCGTCCTCGAGCGTCTCGAGCACGAGCAGCCCGTCGGAGATGACGGCGTCGGTGATCTGCGCGCTGCCCTCGGGCACGATCTCCCGCATGACCAGGCGGCGCTCGGCCGCGCTGGCGGCGAGATCGACGGCGACGACCCGGCTGCGCGGCGCGTCGAGGTCGGTGATGACGTAGGCGACGTCGTCGACGGCGTCGATCACCCGCCACTCGTGGGTGGGCTCGTCGACGAGCTTGATCGGCTCGCCGAGCTGCACCCTCCCGTGCACGACGTCCTGAGCCATCGCCCACAGCCGGCAGTTGCTCTCGGTGCCGCGCTCGATCGTGAGGAACAGCCAGCGGTCGTCGTCGCTCGCCTGCGGCCACGCCATCAGCCGCTCGTCGGGCAGGTGCAGCACGGTGACGTCCTCGGACGCCGGGAGCCCGAGCGTGTGCAGCCGGAGGTCGCTGCCCCCGAGCGCGGTGGTGTTCGTGCCCTCGGCCTCGCCGCTGTCGCCGAACGCGTTGTAGAGGATGCTCACCGAGTCGGCCAGCCACACGACCGGCGCGAACTTGGTGACCAGCTCCGGCTCGTCGAGCGCCTCGCCGGTGATGAGGTTGCTGAACCGGAACCGCTGCCAGTCGGAGCCCGCCTCGCTCACCGCGTAGGCCAGTCGGACGCCGTCGGGGGACGCCGCGAACCCGGCGAGCGAGCTGGTGCCGTCGGCCGACCAGGTGTTGGGGTCGAGCAGGACGCGGCCCCCGGCGACCAGGTCGTCGAGGGAGTCGGCCGCGTACCAGACGTCCTGGGGGCGGGTGCCGTCGTTGCGACTCACCGCGAAGCCGTCGGCCAGGTGGCGCACCAGCCCGGCGCGGGGCCGCATCACGATGCCGCGCAGCAACTGTCGGTAGCGCTCGCGTCCCGGAAGCTCGTCGAGGGCACGTTCGGCGTAGTCGCGCTGCCGTTCGACCCAGTCGACGACCTCGGGCGCGTCGGCGTCCTCGAGCCACCGGTAGGGGTCGGCGATGGTCTGTCCGTGCAGGGTCTCGACGACCTCACCACGGCGCGATTCGGGGAATCTGCTCACCGACCGACCCTAACGAGAGCTCCAAGCGCCTGCCACTCGCGGTCTTCGGCGCGACGGGCGCTCGGCGGGTCGTCTATAGTGCTCCTCGGCGGTCGCACCGGTCGCCGCGCGGGCGTAGCTCAATGGCAGAGCGCCAGCTTCCCAAGCTGGACACGCGGGTTCGATTCCCGTCGCCCGCTCTCTTCCGGCCCGGACGCCGCACCGCGTGGTCAAACCCTTGCGTGTGGGCTCCGGAGGCCATCACCGACAACCGGACACTGTCCCGTTGTGGGTCGACCACCACCCACAACCGGACATCGCTCGCACCCGACACCGGGCAGTGCCCACTTCGGGGTCGAGGACGACCGCGAACTGGACAGCGCTGCGCGGCTCCCCCTCACCCGCTGAGCCACCGCGCGCCCCAGGCGGAGCGCGGGCACGCCCACCCAGGATCGTCCCTGATTCCCGGGGGTCGAGCTTTCGCCGGGCCCCGCCTCGTCCTACCGTGGCCCCGTGACCGTGCAGCCCCCCGACCCCGCCTCGCTGCGAGCGTCCGACCACGACCGGCAGCTCGTCGCCGACCTCATCACCGCCGCCTACGCCGACGGCCGCATCACCAGGGACGAACTCGACGAGCGGCTCGAGGCGGTCTGGAACGCCCGCACCTTCGGCGAGTTGACGCCGATCACGTCCGACCTGGTCAGCCAGGGTCCCCGCGTCCAGTACGCGACGACCGCCGCGACTCCCTCCGGCGACCGGCTGCCCGTGGTCGTCGACCCGACCGCACCCCGCCGCTTCCACGCGATCCTCAGCTCGGTCTCCCCCGACCGGGGAGTGCACCTGCCCGCGCACGGCAGCGCCGCCATCATCATGGGCGAGGTGAAGCTCGACCTGCGCGGCGGCAGCCTCGGCGCCGAGGAGACCGTCATCGACATCACCAACGTCATGGGCAGCCTCAAGATCACCGTGCCGGCCGGGGTCGGCGTCCGCGACGAGACGACCAAGATCATGGCCGAGAGCAAGATCCGCGGCCTGGCGCCCACGCCCGGCTGCCCGGTGCTGGTGATCCGGGGGACGCAGTTCATGGCCGAGCTCAAGGTCAACGGCCCCGACCGGCCGTCGCTCGGCCGCATCCTCGGGATCACCCCGTGAGCGAACTGCCGGCGGAGGGTCTCGGGTCGTTGTTCTCGCCGCCCACCGAGGCGTGGATCCCGCTGTCCCCCCGCTACCGCGCGCTCAAGCACCGGATGGTCCTCCTCGTCTGGGGGTGCTGGGCGGTGCTCACCGTCGTGGCCCTCGCCCTGGCGACCGGACGCTGGTGGCCCCCGGTCGTCGCGGCGGTCGCCTTCGCCGCCTGGATCGCCTACCGCTACCGGCGCGTGGGCCGCTCCTACCGGGCGTGGGGCTACGCCGAACGCGACACCGACCTCTACGTCCGCTCGGGGCTGCTCTTCCGCCGCCTCGTGGCCGTCCCCTACGGGCGGATGCAGGTGGTGGAGGTGGAGTCCGGTCCGATCGAGCGGCACTTCGGGCTCGCCAGCGTCAAGCTCGTCACCGCCTCGGCGAGCACGGACGCCCGGATCCCCGGCCTCGACGCCGCTGCCGCCGCGATGCTCCGCGACCGGCTGACCGTCAAGGGCGAGACCCAGGCGGCCGGCCTGTGAGCGAGAGCTCGCCCGTGCCGGTCGCGGCGCCGGTCAAGCAGGCGCAGCGTCCCCACCCGCTCACGCCCCTCGCCAAGGGCTGGATCAGCCTGGTCGCCATCGTCGTCGTCTTCGGCCAGGACCTGTTCCGCCAGCTGTCGCGCCACCCCAGCCTGCGCAGCATCGGCATCCTCGCCGGGATCGTCGGGCTGGTGCTCGTCGTCAGCCTCGGCAGCGGCTTCTTCACCTGGCGCACCACCCGCTTCGTCATCGACGACGAGGAAGTGCGGATCGAGCACCGGTTCATCCACCACACCTCCGACCGGATGCAGTTCTCGAAGATCCAGGGGGTCGACGTCGTCCAGCCGTTCGCGGCCCGCCTGATGGGGCTCGCCGCGCTGCACGTCGACGTGGGCGCCGGCGCGGCCAAGCGGATCGAGTTCCTCTCCCGGGCGCAGGCCTACGCCCTGCGTGACTACCTCATCGCCCGGGCGCACGGCGACCGGATCAGCCTCGCGGCGTCCGCCACACTGCCCCAGGCGGACGCCTGGCACGACCGGGCGGTGACCGACCGGGTGATCGTCGCCGCCCGTCCCGAGAACCTCATCCTGTCGTCGGTCGCCTCCACCGGTTTCCTCGTCGCGACCGCCTGGGCGCTGGTCGCCCTCGTCGTCGGCATCTCCCACGGCTCACTGGCCGCGGCCCTCGGGGCGGCGTTCCCGGCGGGCGCCACCATGGTGAGCATCGTCGGCCACCAGACGATCCGGCACTGGCACTTCACCCTCACCCGCACCCGGAAGGGCCTGCGGGTCGCGCACGGCGTCACCACCCTCACCAGCGCCTCCGTGCCGATCGACCGCATCCAGGGGGTGCTGGTCACCCAGTCGCCGCTGTGGCGCCCGTTCGGCATCCACAAGGTGGCGATGGACGTGCTGGGGCGCAGTTTCGCGCACGAGCGCGACGAGCAGTCCGCCGGGGGCGGCGTCCTCGTGCCCGCCGGCACGCGGGACGACGTCCGGGCCGCGGTGGGCGCCATCTGGCCGGGCACCGACCTCGACCGGGTCGAGTGGACGCCGGTCGACCCGCGTGCCAGGTGGCTGCACCCGATCGGCCTGCGCTGGCACCAGTGGCACGTCGACGAGCGGTTCGCGATCAGCCGGGGCGGCCTGCTCGCCCCCTGCCTCACCGTGGTGCCGCACGCCCGGGTGCAGTCGGTGGCGATCCGCCAAGGCCCGCTGCAGCGGGCGCTCGGGCTGGCCACGGTCGAACTGCACTCGAGCCCCGGCGTCGTCCGGTGGCGGCGGCGCTACCTCGACGAGGCGACCGCCCGGTGGCTGGCGCTGAGCGAACTCGACCGGGGACGGGCGGCACGGGCCCAGGAGCAGGAACTCCGCCGGCTCCAGGAACTCCCGCCACCGAGGGCCCCTGCCACCCCGACGGTGGGCCGGGACGCTGAGACGGGCGTCCGCGCCTGACCGGTCAGTAGAAGACGGGCGGCTGCGTCGCTCCACGACTGCCCCTATTGTGATGCCCATGAGCTACGCCCTGGGAATCGACATCGGCGGATCGGGCGTCAAGGGTGCGCCGGTCGACCTCGAAGCCGGAGAGTTCGCGGCCGACCGCCTGCGGATCGACACGCCGGCGAAGTCGACGCCCGCCAATGTCGTCAAGGTCGTCGCCGAGATCGTCGCCAACTTCGCCGACACGATCGGCGACGCCCCGATCGGCGTGACCATCCCCGCGCCGGTGCGCCACGGCGTCGTGCCGTTCATCGCCAACCTCGACAAGAAGTGGGTCAACCTGCCGGCCGAGAAGTACTTCTCCGACGAACTGCAGCGCCCGGTCACGATCGTCAACGACGCGGACGCCGCCGGCGTCGCCGAAGTGCGCTACGGCGCCGCGAAGGGTCAGGGCGGCGTGGTCATCGTCACCACCCTCGGCACCGGCATCGGCACCGCGATCATCAACAACGGCATCCTGCTGCCCAACACCGAGCTCGGCCACCTCGAGATCGACGGGTACGACGCCGAGAAGCGGGCGGCGGCGTCCGCGAAGACCCGCGAAGACCTCAGCTACAAGGAGTGGTCGAAGCGGTTGCAGCGCTACTACGAG
>JAJYQH010000316.1 GCA_021794705.1 Actinomycetes bacterium
AACTTGGGCCGCCGGCCCGCCGTCCTGCTCGCGTCGACGGCCGCTCGGAGGGCGTCCGGCTCGATGCCGTCGTCGTCCATCGCGACGTGCACGACCTGGGTCTGGTACGACGCGAAGGTGCCGAGCGCGCCGACGTAGCTGGGGGCCTCGGCGACGATGACGTCGCCGGGGTCGCAGAAGATGCGGGTGACGAGGTCGAGGCCCTGTTGCGAGCCCACCGTGATGGTGACGTCGTCGGGGTGGGCGTTGATGCCCTCGAGGCTCATCACCTCGCAGATCCGTTCGCGGAGGGCCGGCTCGCCCTGCCCGGAGCCGTACTGCATGGCCTGGGTGCCATGCTCGAGGACGAGGTCGCGGATGGCGTCGCCGACGACGTCGAGCGGGAGGTCGGCGATGTTCGGCATGCCGCCCGCGAGCGACACGACCTCGGGCCGGTTGGCCACCGCGAAGAGGGCGCGCACCGCGCTGGCACGCATCCCGTGGGTACGGGCGGCGTAGTGGCCCACGTACCGGTCGAGGCGGGTGTCATGACGGACGACCTCGGGTTCAGTCACGGGGTCCACTGTGCCGCACAGGCGGGGAAAGTACCATTGAGACCACCGTCGGCCGCGCTTCGGCGCGGCCGCTGCTGCGGGAGGAGGCCCCATGCGAGCTCGTCGGCTGCGTCCGCTCTCGGTCGCGGGACTGCGCACCCTGCCGGCCTGGGACTGCCACACCTCGCTGCTCGGCCCGGACGCCGACCCCTCGCCGGCCTGGGCCAGGGCGGCGGTCGAGCGCTTCGGCTCGTGCGGCGTGAGCGCGGTCGACAACGAGGAGGTCGTCGGCTGGGTGCTCTACTGCCCGGCGCTCATGGTGCCCACCCAGCATCAACTCGGACGCGGCCCCCGGCTCGCCGACTCGGCCATGCTGCTGGGGGTCGCCGTGCGTGAGTCGCACCGCGGGCAGGGAATCGGGCGCCAGCTCATGCAGACCGCGGCGGCGAGGGTGGTCGGCGGGGCGAGCTGCATCGACGCCCTCGGCGCGGTGGCCCCGCTCACCTGCGAGGTCGCACCGATGCACTGGCTCACCCGCGTCGGCTTCGCCCCGGTCGACGGCGCGGACGCCGGCGTCGGCCCGGTGCGCATGCGTCTCGACCTCGGCTCCACCCTGCGCTGGCGTCCCGACCTCCGCTCGGCCTTCGACCTGCTGACCGGCTGGGTGCCGCGTCCGGGCGTGGCCCACGAGCCGGCCGGGCGCGTGTTCCGGCGCACCCGCACCCACTGAGCACGCGCCACGGCCCGTGCCGGGGGAGGACACGGGCCGTGGTGGTGGTGCGGTCGCGGGGGAGTGACCGCACCGGTCTCATGGGCTGATCAGAGGGTGATGACCTGACCGACGAAGATGAGGTTCGGGTTCGAGACCGTCGCCTTGTTCTTCTGCCACAGGGCCTGCCAGCCGCCGGCCACCTTGTGGGCCGAGGCGATCTCGCTGAGGCTGTCGCCGCTCTTCACCGTGTACTTGGTTCCGACGGCGGTGGACGCCGCGGGCACGGGCGCCGGTGCCGCGACGACGGCCTGACGGGTGGCGCTGCGGTCGGTCTCGGTCGCCTCAGTGGCCTGGTGGGTGGTGCTGACCTGGACCCGCGGGGCCGCCTGCACGGTGATCTGGGTGCCACCGTTGGAGGAGGTGAGCCCGGCCCGGACGCTGCACACCGGCCAGGCGCCGGGGCCCTGGGAGGCCAGCACCTTCTGCGCGATGGCGATCTGCTCCGACTTGCTGGCCAGGTTGGCGGTGCTGGCGTACGCGCCACCGCCGTAGGCGAGCCAGGTGCTGCGGGTGAACTGGAGGCCACCGTAGAAGCCGTTGCCGGTGTTGATCGCCCAGTTGCCGCTCGACTCACACTGCGCGACGCGGTCCCAGGTGGACAGGTCGGTGGCGTGGGCAGGCGTGGCGCCCACCGCGACGGCCAGGCCGGCCCCGAGGGCGGCGGTCGCGGCGAGAGACGCGATACGAGTGCTCTGCTTCATGTGTGGAAAGGTCCTTCCGAATCGACTGTGTTGCCGCGGGCGCGGCGGCGGCGCGGCGCCCTGGAGGTAGGTCGCGAGCCGTCCAGCATCGGACGGGTCGCTGATGTCACGGGCCCCGAGGTGATGACTGGCTATTCAGTTGATGAGAAGACAGTAAGCAATCTCTGAGAAATTCTCAAACTGTCGCGGCAACTTTCTCAGACTGGCGGAAAGTTGGCGGCGCGGGGGCCATCCGGGAGGAAACGCCGGGACAAGGGCGGGCGCCCCGGGAGGGGATGGAACCCCCGGTGGACGAGGTCCCCGACGGCGGCTCGACACGTCCGCTCGCCTCTTCTGACTAGGGAGGACGTGACCATGAGAGAAGAAGTGGCGCTGCGTCCATAGTTCGGACTCGCGGCCCCGAGGACCGGTGCCCACCCGGACGCACGAAGCCCCCGGGACGATGAGGTCCCGGGGGCTTGGTGAGAACGGGTCAGAGGTACTCGTCGAGCACCTTGAGCAGGGCGCCCTTGCTGCGGGCCCCCTGGATCGACTTGACGACCCGGCCGCCGACGAACACCTGGAGCGTGGGCAGCGCGAGGATGCCCTGCTCGGTGGCCGTGCGGGGGTTGGTGTTGGTGTCGAGCTTGACGAAGTCCATCCGGTCGCCGTGCTCGCGGGCGAGCTCGTCGATGATCGGGGAGATCTGCTTGCAGGGGGCGCACCAGTCGGCCCAGTAGTCGACGAGGGTCGGCTTCGGGTTCATGACGACCCGGTCGACGAAGTCGGCGTCGGTGACTTCAGTGACATCGGACATGGGGAAACTCCTCGTACTGGGCGCCCGGGGGACCCGTTCATTATTCCTGCTCGGGACCGTGGTCCCAAGCCGGCCCGGGCGGGTGTCGGCGGCGTGGTGGTTCAGATGAGTGGTGGTTCAGATGACGGGCGGCTGCGCCTCGTCGTGCAGGTCGGCCAGGAAGCGCTCGGCGTCCAGGGCGGCCCGGCAGCCGGAGCCGGCCGCGGTGACCGCCTGGCGGTAGGTGTGGTCGACGAGGTCTCCGCAGGCGAACACACCGCGCAGGTTGGTGCGGGTCGAGTCGCCCTCGACGAGCACGTAGCCGTTCTCGTCGAGGTGCACCTGGCCGACGAGCAGCTCGCTGCGCGGGATGTGCCCGATCGCCTCGAACAGCCCCTGCACCGGCAGCTCGCGCGTCTCGCCGGTGCGGGTGTCGCGCAGGGTGAGCGACTCGAGCGACTTCTCGCCGCTCATGCCGACGATCTGGCTGTTCCACGCGGGGACGATCTTGGGGTCGCGCTCCACGCGGGCGGCCATGATCTTCGAGGCGCGAAGGGCGTCGCGGCGGTGGACGAGCGTGACCGACTTGGCGAACCGGGTGAGGAAGGTGGCCTCCTCGGCCGCGGAGTCGCCGCCGCCGACGACGGCGATGTCCTTGTCGCGGAAGAAGAAGCCGTCGCAGGTGGCACACCACGACACCCCGCGGCCGGAGTAGACGTCCTCCTCGGGGATGCCCAGGCGCCGGTAGCCGGAGCCGGTCGCGAGGATGACCGCGTGCGCCCGGTAGGTGTTGCCCTCGGTGTCGGTGACGACCTTGACGTCGCCGGTGAGGTCGACCTTGACGATGTCGTCGGACACGAGCTGGGCGCCGAAGCGTTCGGCCTGGGCGCGCATGTTCGCCATGAGATCGGGGCCCATGACGGCCTCCGGGAAGCCGGGATAGTTCTCCACCTCGGTGGTGTTCATCAGCGCACCGCCCGCGGTGATCGCGCCCTCGAAGACCAGCGGCTTGAGTTCGGCGCGGGCCGCGTAGATCGCGGCCGTGTACCCGGCCGGCCCACTGCCGACGATGATGACGTCGCGGATCTGCTCGTCGTCCATCAGCTCCTGCCACGACTCCTCCGAGCCGGCCGGCTCGTCGGTGGGCAGGTTGTTGAGGTTGAGCGCGCCGAGTGCGCCCGTGAGGTTCAGATCGCTCATGCTTGCCTTCCTTCGGCTAGGGCTCCGACTGTAACGGACCGCGGAGGGCGATCCGCTCGCCGGGGACGTCGTGGCGTCCCATCAGCTCGCCCAACAGTCCGCGGGCCGGAACTATTCCCCCCGGGGTATCTCGCGGGCGACGTGCCGACGTCGGTTCCCTGCTCACCCGTGCGGGGACGGCACAGGGCCCGCCTCGCTCCGACCCCACGACGGAGAGAGGCGGGCCCTGGCATCCTCGACCCCGGGAAAGGGGCACCCGGGGGAGGGGATCACGGCGTCGACCCCACGACGGCGCCGCGACCCGGATCAGCGGCCCGTGGCGGGGGCCTTGCCGAGGGTGGCCTGCACGGTGGTGAACGACCCGTTCCGCACGACCTTGAAGGTGACCTTCTCGTCGACCTTCGCCCCGCGGACGGCGGCGACGAGGGAGTTGGAGGAGTCGATGGTGACGCCGTTCATCTGGGTGATGACGTCGCCGGCCTTGAGGCCCGCGCTCTCGGCGGCGGTGCCCTGGACGACGCTGGCGACCTTGGCGCCCTGGATCGTGGCGCCGCCCACCTGCACCGCGGCGTCCGTGGTGCTGATGCCGAGGTAGGCGTGCTCGGCCTTACCGGTGCTGATCAGCTGGTCGGTGATGTACTTCACCTGGTTCGAGGGGATGGCGAAGCCGATGCCGATGCTGCCGCTCTGGCCCGACTGGTTGCCACCCGACAGCGACGCGATCGAGGAGTTGATGCCGACCAGTTCGCCGTTGGCGTTGACGAGCGCCCCGCCGGAGTTGCCGGGGTTGATCGGCGCGCTGGTCTGGATCGCGCTGGTGTAGACCGCACCCGAGCCGGTGATGTCGGTGGCCGACGACGACACCTGCTGGGTGACGACGGGCCGGTTGAGGGCGCTGACGATGCCCGTGGTGACCGTGTCGGACAGGCCGAGCGGGTTGCCGACCGCCATGACGGGGTCACCGACCTTCACGCTCGAGCTGTCGGCGAAGGTGATCGGCTGCAGCCCCGAGGGCACCGAGGCGATCTTGATGACGGCGAGGTCGGTCGACGCGTCGGTGCCCACGACGGTGGCGTTGAGGGTTTCGTTGCCGATCTGAACGTGCACGCTCGCGCCCGAGCCGGCGCCGGAGACGACGTGGTTGTTGGTGACGATGTCGCCCTGGCTGTTGAGCAGCACGCCGGTGCCCTCGTCACCCGACTGGCCGCTCTGCACGATGATCGACACGACCGACTTCGAGACGTTGGACGCCGTCACGCTCCAGTCGGGGTTCGAGGTGTTGCCCTGGACGACCTTGGTGACCGTGCTTCCGGACGCCGTGTCGTTCGGCCCGGTGCCGCTGGAGACCGTCGACGTCGCCGCCGGGTTGAGGGCCCGGTCGAGGGCGAAGCCGGTGCCGCCGCCGATGCCGCCGGCGATGACGGCGACCGCCGCGATCGTCGCGAGGCCCCGCCGGCCCCGGCGGGGCTGGGTGAGGGTTCCGGTCGGCTGCGGCCGCGGAGGCTCCTGCGGCCCCCACGGGCTCGCCTGGTAGGGGCCCTGGGGCTGGGAGGGTTGGGGTGAGGCCGGGCCGGACGCGTCGCCGTGCGGGTTGGAGCCGTCGTGTTGGCCGCTCCAGAAGAAGTCGTTGCTCATCTGGGCCTCCGTTCCACCGCTGACTGCGGTGATCGTCGTTGGCGTCGGCTACTACGACGCCCTGCACGATTCAGCTAAGGGGCCGACCCTGTGAGTCTGCTGTGACCCCATCAGCACCTGCCTGTGATCGCGCCCGGCGACCCCCGATCCGTCCCTGAGAGCCTACCCGGGGCGCCGGCGTCCTCCCGTCGATCACAACCCCGCGGCCGACATCATGATTCCCCCGTCGACGACCACGGTGGTGCAGGTGATGTAGCTGGCGGCGTCCGAGGCGAGGAAGACGGCGGCCGCGGCGATCTCCTCCGGCTGCGCGACCCGGCCGAGCGGGATCGACTTGTCGAGGGCGGCGGCCTTCGCGGGGTCGGCCATGGTCTGGGCGTTGATCGGCGTGTTGACGGCGCCGGGCGCGATGTTGACCATCCGGACGCCGTGAGCGGCGAGTTCCACCCCTGCCGTGCGGGTGAGCATCCGCGCCCCGCCCTTGCTCACGCAGTAGGCGGTGTTGCCCGGCATCGGCCAGTCCTCGTGCACCGAGGAGACGTTGAGGATGACGCCGCCGCCGCCCTGGCTGATGAACTGC
>JAJYQH010000254.1 GCA_021794705.1 Actinomycetes bacterium
CGCCCTAGCCTGGGCAGTCATGAGCGAGCTCAACCTGGCGCCGCGGGGCAGTGAACTCGAGCGCCGCCTCGGCGGCGCGGTCGGCGCGCACGCCGTGCGCCGCGGGATCTGGTTCGACCCCGTGCCCTGGGCGGTCCTCGCGTCGCTCGGCACCTGGCTGGTGCTCCTGTGGCATCAGCACACCTGCGTGCAGACGACCGCCGGCCACCCCGTCAACACGCTCATGCGGCTCTGCTACTCCGACATCCCGCTGGTCTACCAGGGCACCGGGTTCGCCACCGGGCTCACGCCGTACCGCGGCTTCGGCCTCGACTACGGCACCGTCACCGCGGCGCTCATGGTGGTCGCCCGCTGGATCACCGAGCTGTTCGGCTTCCCCAGCCGTCCGGGACTCAGCCAGCAGCGCATCCTGGACGCCTCGAACGCCTGGTGGCTCGCCACCGCCGTGCTGCTGTACCTGGCGTTCCTCGCGCTGGTCGGGGCGCATCTGCTCCTCGGCCGCGGCTCCGCGCGCGACGTCGACGGCCGCCTCACCCGCCGGGTGCGGTCCTGGGACGCCCTCTACGTCGCCGGCGCGCCGGTCGTCACTTCGGCGGGCCTGGTCAACTGGGACCTGCTGGCCGCGGCCCTGGTCGGGCTGGGGCTGCTCGCCTGGGCGCTCCGGCGTCCGATGCTCGCCGGTGCGCTGTTGGGCCTCGCCACGGCGTCGAAGTTCTATCCCATCGTCATCCTCCTCGGCATCCTCGTGCTGTGCGTGCGGGCGGGGCTGCAGCGGGCGCCGATGCGCGCGCTGATCGGCTTCCTCGCGGCGTGGCTGGTGGCGAACGTTCCCGTCCTCCTCGTCGCGCCCCGCGCGTGGCTGCAGTGGTACACGGGGTGGCTGGCCAACGGCGCCGACCTCGGCTCGATCTGGTGGCTGCTTCAGGACGCCGGCCTCCGGGTGCCCTACCCGGGAGCGGTCGGCGCCCTGCTGTGGCTCTCCACCGCCGGGTTCGTCCTGCGTCGGGCCCTCGCGGCTCCGCGGCGTCCCCGGGTGGGCCAGGTCGCGTTCCTCCTCGTGGCCGCGGTCGTGCTGCTCGACAAGGGCTACCCGCCCCAGCACGTGCTGTGGGTGCTGCCGCTGCTCGTGCTCGCCCGGCCGGTGCTCACCGACTGGGCCGTGTTCACGATCGCCGAGCTCCTGTACTTCTGGGCGGTGTGGGGACACCTCAACGGCAGCACGGTCTCCGGCGGCCAGCGCGACCTGTGGTACTGGTGCGCGATCCTCCTGCGGGTCGCCGTGGTGGTGTGGATCAGCACCCGGGTGCTGCGCGACATGCAGCGCCCGTGGGACGACCCGGTGCGCGGACCCCTCGTCGACGATCCGGTGGGCGGCGTTCTCGACCATGCCCCGGACGCCGTCGTCCTCGATTCGCGGGAGCCGGTTGACGAGGGGGAGGACGCGCCGGCCGGGCGTGACGCCCCGGTAGGGTGAGCCGGTGACCCGGGCGCGCTCCTCCCTCGAGCCGAGGCTGGTCGTGCAGACCTGGCTCGCCAGTCGCGGCCTCGTGCTGCTGGCGCTGCTCATCGTCCTGCTCAGCACCCGGCGTCGGCTGTCCGATGCCCTGTCCGGCTGGGACGTGCAGCACTTCCTGGCGATCGCGCGCGACGGCTACGCCGACCCTCAGAACATGGCGTTCTTCCCCGCGCTCCCCGCGGTCATGGGCTCGCTGGCGGTCGTCGGCATCCCGCCGCTCGTCACCGGCGAACTGCTCGCCCTCACCGGATCGGCGCTGGCCGCGTGGGCGCTGTACCGGCTGGGCGGCGTGCTGCCGGCCGTGTTCTGGCTGATCGCCCCGATGACCGTCTTCACGGCCGTGCCGTACACGGAGGCCCCCTTCGCTGCGGCCGCGTTCTGGGCCTGGGAGCGGGCGCTGTCACGCAACTGGCTGCAGGCGGCGCTGCTCGCGGCGATCGCCTGCGCGTTCCGGGTCAGCGGGGTGTTCCTCGTCGTCGCACTGGTCATCCTCGCCGTGTACCAGAAGGGACGCAGTCTGCCCCGACTGGTGCTGCTGCTCCTGCCGACGGCCGTGGTCCTGGGTTACCTCGCCTTCCTGCACGGGCTCACCGGGTCGTGGACGGCCTGGTTCGACGCTCAGAGCCAGGGCTGGAGCCGTCGGGGCATCCACTCCCCGGTGGACGCGTTCCTCACCACGCTGGCCGCGGCCCACCCCTCGTACTGGCCGCCGGGGCAGAAGCTGGTGGCGGTGATGTTCGCCTGCGAGATCGTCACCGTCGCCCTCGGTACCGCGACGACCATCTGGTGCCTGGTGCGCCGGGAGTGGCCGGAGGCGGCCTTCGTCGGCACCCAGGTGCTCGTCTTCGCGACGAGCTACTGGTGGATGTCGAGCAACCGGGCGCTGCTCCTGTGGTTCCCGCTGTTCCTGCTGCTCGCCGATCTGGCCACCCGCAGGCCGCGCTCGCAGCTCGGCCGGCTGCTGTGGACCGGGTTCGTCGCCGTGGGTGTGGCGGCGTCCTGTGTCGCCGTGGTCGGGTGGTCGTGGCTGTTCTTCTCCGGCCACTGGGCCAGCTGACGCTGCCGCTCAGCCCTCGATCCGATCGGCGGTGACGGTGGTGAGGCGCACCTCGACGGGAACCTCGTCGCCAATGGCGACCCCGGCGTCGGCAGGCACGAAGACGAGCGACGACTGCATGTGCGGGGGCTCGATGAAGAAGCGCTTGCGACCGTCGATCCGATAGGGCGACAGCGCGAGCCCGAGCGCCTCCATCGATCCGGACGCCGCGGCGACCAGGCGTTGCCGGGCGGTCGCGGCGGCCGTGGGCGCCTCCATCGCCACCCCGTTGGCCGTGCCGCCGGAGACGACGACGACGTACCCGGACCGCGGCATCCGCCGTTGCCAGTAGCCCACCCGCTCGCCCCGTTCCACCGGGTGCACGTCGAGCACGCGGGCGGTGACCCGCCGGGTCCGCGGCGCCCCGAGCCACAGCGCGGTGCCGACGCGCAGACGCAGCGGCACGGACACCTCGCCCGCCAGCGTCCGGTACTCGTCGTCGGACAGGTGCGACAGCCACAGCGGTGCCTCGAGCGCCCCGAGAGCCTCGGACGCCAGCCGGCGCGCCTCGGCGAGGCGACCGGAGACGACCATCGGCAGGTGGATCGTCCACCCCTCCACCCGCAGCGGGGAGTCGGCGACGAGGGCGGCGGCCTGGGCGAGCTCTGCGGGGGGCAGGCCGTGGCGGCGCATCGAGGTGCGCACCTCGAGCAGGATCCGGGTGTCGCGTCGCTTCCCGGCGAGACTGCGCAGGTCGTCGAGTCGCGAGACGGTGACGATGGTCCGGGGGTCGTCGAGCACCTCGCTGCCGTCGGCCGGCGTCCAGGGGGTCAGGACGACGACCTCGCCCGTGAACCCGGCCGCGCGCACCGCTGCGACCTCGTGCACCATCCCGACGGCGAGCGTGTCGAGCCCCAGCCGCACCGTCTCCTCGGCCAGCCTCGCCAGCCCGAACCCGTACCCGTTGCCCTTGGCCACCGGAACCAGGCCGGGGGTGTCGTCGGCGAAGCGGCGCAGGTGGGCGCGCCAGGCGTCGGTGTCGACGTGCAGGGTGAGAGTCATGCCGCGAGGCTATCGGGTCGACTCCGGACGCACCGCCTCGACGGCCTCCTCGACCGACAGGTAGGCCTCCCCGCCCTCGATGAGCGGCAGCAGTCCGGCGTGCTTGAGCTCGTGGTGCACCCGGTGCGACGCCCGCGCCACCGCCACCCGGACGCCGCCGGCGTGCAGGTCGCCGATGAGTTCGCGCAGGGCCGCCGCGCCGGTGAAGTCGAGGTCGGGCATCGCGGCGACGTCGATCACCAGCGCCCGCACCGGCGGGTCGGCGGCGACGACGAGCCGACGCAGCCGGCCGACGACGTGCGCCGCGTTGGCGTACCACAGCGGCGCGTAGACGAGGTAGACGAGCAGCCCGGGCACCTGCCGGGTCGGGCGGGAGATGTCGGTGGGGATCCAGTGGTCGGTGCCCACCTCCTGGCCCATGAGGGTGTCCCGCGGGCGGGCCTCGTCGCGCACCCGCAGGGCGAGTGACAGGGCCATGGCGACGATGATCGCCTGCTCGATGCCGAGCACGACGACGGCCACCACGGTGAGCACCCCGGTCGCGAACTCGGTGCGGTCGAAGCGCAGCACCCGCAGGAGGTCGCGCACCCGGAACAGTCGCCCCGCCACGAACAGCAGGACGCCGGCCAGTGCCGCCTCCGGCACCCGGCGCAGTGCCCCCGCCGCCACGAGCAGCACGACGAGCACCAGCGCGGCCGCGACCAGCCCGGCCAGCTGCGAGCGGGCCCGCGACGAGGCGAGCACCTGGGTGCGGGGCGGGGACGAGTCGACGCCGAAGCTGCCGACGGCGCCGGCGACGAGCGACCCGATCCCGATCGCCAGCACGTCGCGCTCGAGGTCGGCCGCGTGGTCCTCGACCGCGCCCTCGGTGGTCGCCGCCTGCATGACGCAGACGAAGGCCACGGTGAGCGCGGTGAGCCCCACCCGGGCCACGGACGCCGGCGTCCATGCGGTCAGGTCGGGGTGCGGCAGGCCCGAGTCGATGCCGCCGAGCACGGCGACGCCGGCGGAGTCGAGGTGCCCGACGATGACCGCCAGTGTCGCGAGGCCGACGCCGATGAGGGCTCCCGGGATGCGGCCGTCGATCCGCTCGGCCACGGTCATGATCACCAGCACCCCGACGCCGAGGACCACCGGCCACGGGTGCACGCCGCCCAGCCCCCGGGCGACGGTGAGCACCCGGTGGGTGAGCGAGCCGTCGGCTCCGGGCAGGCCCAGCAGCGCCGGCAGTTGGTGGACGGCGATCTCGAGGGCGATGCCGATGAGGACGCCGGTCATCGCCGGCCGCGACAGGAACTGCGCCACCCAGCCCAGCCGGGCGGCGCCGACCACGACGAGCAGGACCCCGGCCAGCACCCCGATGAGCGCCACCGCCGAGCGGTAGCCGGGGCTCCCCGCGGACGCGACGGCGAGCGCGCCCGCCGCGATCACGGGGGCGATCGTCGAGTCGGCACCCACCGACATCGTGTGGTGCCGGCCGACGAGGGCGAAGACGACCGAGCCGACGATGAACGCCCACAACCCGGTGGCGGCGGGGACGCCGACGAGGTGCGCGGTGGCCATCTGCTCGGGCACCGCGATGGCGGTGAGGGTGAGGGCCGCGACGAGGTCGCCGGCGAGCCAGTCGCGCTGGTAGCCGGCCAGGGAGGCGAGCAGCGGACGTGCGGCCACGGCGTCAGCGCCGCCGGCGGTTCATGTACAGGTCGAACGCCGCGTACAGTGCCCGGTTGATCGGCAGATCCCACTCGCCGACGTAGCTGTACGCCTCGCCCCCGGTGCCCACCTTGAACTGGATGAGCCCGATCTCGGGGTCGTCCAGCCCGACTCCCGGTGTGATGCCGCGCAGGTCGTAGACGATCGCGCCGGCGTCCCGTGCGTCGCGGATCATCCGCCACTGGATCGCGTTCGACCCGCGCACCTCGCGCTTGTCGTTGCTGCTCGCGCCGTAGCTGTACCAGGCGTGGCGGCCCAGGCGGACGAAGGTGGTGGCGGCCACGAGATCGCCCTCGTGGGTGGCGAGATAGACCCGCATCCGGTCGGGGTCCTCGCCGTTGAGTGCGTCCCACATCGTCTGGAAGTAGCCGAGGGGCCGGGGGGTGAAGTGGTCACGGGCGGCGGTGACGAGGTAGAGCTCGTGGAAACGCGCGAGGTCGTCGCGGCTGCCGGCCAGCACCTCGACGCCGAGCTTGTCGGCCTTCTTGATGTTGCGCCGCCACAGCTGGTTCATCCCCGCGAGCAGGGCCTCGTCCGACCTCGCCGTGCCGCCGTCGGTGACGAGGGGGAGGGCGAAGTTGTACTGGGGCTGCCCGGCGGCGAAGCCCTCGCCCTCCTTCGGTGCCCGCCAGCCGAGGTGGCGCAGCGCGTTGACCAGCCGGGTGCCGGCCCGGTCGGTGCTGGTGGGCGTGGCCTGGGCGAGGGAGACGACGTTGTCGTCGGCGACGGCGGACTTCACGGCATCGGCGTCCCAGCGGCGCCACACGAGGGTCGGGCCGATCCGCAGGCCGAAGGCGCCGCGGCGCTTCACGTGCGCCGCCAGCGCCTGCAGGGCGTCGGCGACGTCGGGTGCGGCCCAGTCGAGCAC
>JAJYQH010000203.1 GCA_021794705.1 Actinomycetes bacterium
GACCTCGTCGGCGGCGCCGCTGCTCGTCCAGCGGGTCCGGGACGCCGCCCCCGACCTGCCCGTGGGGGTCGGCCTGGGCGTGTCGAACGGTCCCCAGGCCGCCGAGGTCGGCGCCTTCGCGGACGCGGTCATCGTCGGGTCCGCCCTGGTCAAGTGCCTCATCGACGCCGAGGCCACCGGCGACCTCGCGCCGCTGCGGCACGTGGTCGGCGATCTCGCCGCCGGTGTGCGCGGCCTGAGCTGAGGCGCGGGCGATGGTGGCGAACGGCCGGGCGCGGCGCCGGCGGCTGGTGGTCGCGCCGCCGGTGGCGACGCTCAGCGCGGTGCTCGCCGTCGTGCTCGCCGTGGTGGGCGGGTGGCTGCTCGCCACGGCCGGCGGCCCCGCCGTCGTGTCCATCGGCGTGGCCCTGTGGTGGCTGGCGCTCAACGTCCTCGTCGTCGGACTGGTGTCGGCGAGCGCCTGGCACCGCCGCCGCCCGGTCGTCGGCGGCGAGAAGGTGCCCTCCACCGTGGTGGCGCGCGCCCATCCGCTGCGCGGCCGGCTGCACGCCGTGTCGCTCGAGTCACCCGACGGCACCGCCGCCCGGGTGCTGCACGGGTTCGTCAGCCTCCGGGCCGCGGACGCCGAGCGGCTCGCGACGCGCCTCACCGAGCTCGTCGGAGCGGTCTCAGCGTCCGACCCGGGCCCTGTCCCGGTGCTCGCCGAGGTGGGGGCCGTGCCGGGCGCCGAGCCCACGGACGCCGACACGGTGAGCCTGCGCCGTGCGCTGCCCCTGGTGGGCGCCGATCCCGGAACGCACGCCCCGCCCCCCGAGGACCCCGGCACCCCGCTCGGGAGCCCCCGGCACGGCGGCGGCGACGACCCCGTGAGCGACCCGGGCCCCGTGCTGCCCCGCCGCGCCCGCCGCGACTGAGGCCGTCCGCGGTCCACATGTTCGGCGGCTAGAGTGCGGGACTTGTGACCACCTTCGCGACCCCGCTGTCGATCCCCAGCCCACCCTGGTCGGAGTTCCACATCGGGCCGCTGACCATCCACTTCTACGCGCTGTGCATCCTCACCGGCATCATCGTCGCGTGGATCATGACCCGGCGCCGGTACGTGGCCCGCGGCGGTGACGGCGAGCAGTTCGAGAACATCGCGGCGGTGAGCGTGGTCCTCGGCATCATCGGGGCCCGGCTGTACCACATCACCAGCGACTACGAGCTCTACTTCGTGCCGGGCAAGGACCCCTGGCGCGCGCTGTACATCTGGGACGGCGGCCTCGGCATCTGGGGGGCCGTGGCCCTCGGCGGCCTCGGGGTCTGGTTGATGGCCCGCCACTACGGCATCCCGTTCGGCGACATCGCCGACAGCTTCGCCCCCGGACTGCTCGTCGCGCAGGCGATCGGGCGGCTGGGCAACTGGTTCAACCAGGAACTGTTCGGCGGCCCGACCAACCTGCCCTGGGGGCTCGAGATCGCCCCCCAGTACCGCCCGCTCGGCTACCAGCAGTACTCCACCTTCCACCCGACGTTCCTCTACGAACTGATCTGGGACCTGTTCTCGGCGTTCGTCCTGCTCCGCCTCGAGCGCCGGTTCCGGCTCGCCCGCGGCCGCACCTTCGCCGCCTACGTCGCCCTGTACACGTTCGGCCGCTTCTTCGTCGAGATGATGCGCATCGACCACGCGAACAAGCCGTTCGGGTTCCGCCTCAACGACTACACCTCGGTGATCGTCTTCGTCGGCGCCATCGTCGCCTGGGTCATCCTCAGCCGCGTGCGTCCCGGCGTCCTCGATCGGCCCCTCGCCTCGAGCCGCGGGTCGGGCGAGCGCGGGGACGCCGCGACGGTCGCCCCTGCCGAGCCGGCCGAGGGCAGCCCCGAGGCGGCCCCCGAGGAAGCCCGCGACGAGGTGTCCGACAGCTGAAAACGGCCGCCGACCGCACACTCCAGCGATTACGGTAGGTCGGCACCCGGACGCTCAACCGGCCCCGACACCCGAGCCGGCCGTATCCTTGTGCTCCCTCGCCGAGCAGCCCCACGCCCGTGGGTGTCCTCGGGACCGGACGGGCGCCACCACCCTGGCAGCCCCACCCGGGCCGCGTCCCCGCGGCGAGGGGCCCGGCATCACCGCCCTGGAGAGCGCCGGGCCATGCTCCACCAGACCTGCCCCGCGGCAGGCCGACAGATGGGAGAACCGATGGTGGGAGAGATCTTCCCCCGCATGCCGCAGCAGGGTCTCTACGACCCCGCGTTCGAGCACGACGCCTGCGGCGTCGCCTTCGTGGCCCGGCTCGACGGTGGTGCGACCCACGAAGTGGTGGAGCAGGGCCTGCTGGCCCTCAAGAACCTCGACCACCGCGGCGCGACCGGCGCCGACCCGGCCGCCGGCGACGGCGCGGGCATCCTCGTCCAGGTTCCGGACGCCTTCTTCCGCGAGGTGAGCCACCTCGACCTGCCCGCCGCCGGCCACTACGCCGCCGGTCTGGCGCACCTGCCCACCGACCCGATCAAGCGCGAGTACGCCCGCGCCACGATCTCGCGGATCGCGATCGAGGAGGGCCTCAGCGTCATCGGCTGGCGCACGGTGCCCGTGCGCACCGGCTCGCTCAGCCCCATCTCGCGGGCGGTCATGCCGCATTTCGAGCAGCTCTTCGTGTCCTCGGGCGACCTCTCCGGGATCGACCTCGACCGCCTCACCTTCGTGCTGCGCCGCCGGGTGCAGAACGAGGTGGGCGTCTACTTCCAGTCGCTGTCGTCCCGCACGCTCGTCTACAAGGGCATGCTCACCACCGACCAGCTCGAGGAAGTGTTCCCCGACCTCCACCACGCCGCCTTCCACTCGGCCCTGGCGCTCGTGCACTCGCGGTTCTCGACGAACACCTTCCCGGCCTGGGAGCTCGCGCACCCGTACCGGATGATGGCGCACAACGGCGAGATCAACACGGTCATGGGCAACCGCAACTGGATGCGGGCCCGGGAGGCGCTGCTCGCCAGCGACCTCATCCCCGGCGACCTCGAGCGGATCTTCCCGATCTGCACCCCCGGCGGATCCGACTCCGCCTCCTTCGACGAGGTGCTCGAACTGCTGCACCTCGGCGGCCGCACGCTGCCCCACGCCGTGCTCATGATGATCCCCGAGGCGTGGCAGAAGAACTCCGAGATGGACCCTGCCCGACGGGCGTTCTACGAGTTCCACTCGTTCATCATGGAGCCCTGGGACGGGCCCGCCAGCGTCACCTTCACCGACGGCACCCTCATCGGCGGCGTGCTCGACCGCAACGGCCTGCGTCCGGCCCGGTACTGGGTCACCGACGACGGGCTCGTCGTGTTCGCCTCCGAGGCCGGCGTGCTGCCCATCGAGCCCGAGCACGTGCTCCAGAAGGGCCGGCTGCAGCCGGGGCGGATGTTCCTCGTCGACACGGTGCAGCACCGGATCCTCGACGACGACGAGATCAAGGCCCAGCTGGCGGCCGAGCACCCCTACGCCGAGTGGCTCCAGAACAAGATCACCCTCAATGAGCTGCCCGAGCGCGTGCACGTCGTGCACAGCCACGCGTCCGTGACCCGGCGCCAGCAGGTGTTCGGCTACACCCACGAGGAGCTGCGGCTCCTCGTCGCGCCGATGGCCAACACGGGCGCCGAGGTGGTCGGCTCGATGGGCACCGACACGCCGCTCGCCGTGCTGAGCGACCGTCCGCGCCCGTTGTTCGACCACTTCCAGCAGCTGTTCGCCCAGGTGACCAACCCGCCGCTGGACGCGATCCGCGAGGAGCTCGTCACCTCCCTCGCCGGCTCGATCGGCCCCGAGCAGAACCTCCTCGACCCCGGCCCCGAGTCGTGCCGGCAGCTGGAGATCCCGTACCCGATCCTCACCAACGAGGAACTGGCGCGGATCGTGCACATCAACCGCGACGGCGACCAGCCCGGCTACGCCACCCACGTGGTGCGCGGGCTGTACCAGGTCTCCGGCGGAGGTGCCGCGCTGCGGCGCCGCCTCGACGAGATCCGCGCCGAGGTGTCGGAGGCCATCGCCGGGGGCGCCCGCACGATCGTGCTCTCCGACCGGCACTCGGACGCCGACCGCGCGCCGATCCCGTCGCTGCTCCTCACGTCCGCGATCCACCACCACCTGGTCCGGGAGAAGACCCGCACCCAGGTGGGGCTCATCGTCGAGAGCGGCGACGTCCGCGAGGTGCACCACGCCGCCCTGCTCATCGGCTACGGCGCCGCGGCGCTCAACCCCTACCTCATGTTCGAGTCGGCCGAGGACATGGCCCGCAACGAGCTGTACGTCTCGGTCGCGCCCGAGCGCGCGATCAAGAACGTCGTCAAGGGCCTGGGCAAGGGCATCCTCAAGGTGATGAGCAAGATGGGCGTCTCGACCCTGCAGTCGTACACCGGCGCTCAGATCTTCGAGGCGATCGGCCTGTCCAAGGACTTCGTCGACGAGTTCTTCACCGGGACGACGAGCAAGATCGGCGGCATCGGTCTCGACGAGCTCGCCGAGACCGTGCGCCAGCGCCATGCCCGCGCCTACCCGGCCAGCCGGATCGCACTGCCCCACCGGTCGCTGCCGGTCGGGGGCGAATACCAGTGGCGCCGCGAGGGCGAGGAGCACCTGTTCGACCCCGAGACGGTGTTCCGCCTCCAGCACTCCACGGCGACCGGCCGCTACGACATCTTCAAGCAGTACACCGCGCGGGTGAACGACAACTCGTCGCGGCTGATGACGCTGCGCGCGCTGCTCCAGTTCGCGTCCGACCGCCCGAGCATCCCGATCGAGGAGGTCGAGCCGGCGTCCGAGATCGTCAAGCGGTTCTCCACCGGGGCGATGAGCTACGGCTCGATCTCGCAGGAGGCGCACGAGACGCTGGCGATCGCGATGAACTCGATCGGCGCCAAGTCGAACACCGGCGAGGGCGGCGAGGACCGCGAGCGGCTCTACGACCCGCGCCGCCGCAGCGCCATCAAGCAGGTGGCGTCCGGGCGGTTCGGCGTCACGTCGGAGTACCTCACGAACGCGACCGACCTGCAGATCAAGATGGCCCAGGGCGCCAAGCCCGGCGAGGGTGGCCAGCTTCCGGGCCCCAAGGTCTACCCGTGGGTGGCCCGCACCCGGCACTCGACGCCCGGCGTCGGTCTCATCTCGCCGCCGCCGCACCACGACATCTATTCGATCGAGGACCTCAAGCAGCTCATCCACGACCTCAAGTGCGCGAACCCGATCGCCCGGGTGCACGTGAAGCTCGTCGCCGAGGTCGGTGTGGGCACGGTGGCCGCGGGCGTCGCGAAGGCGAAGGCTGACGTGGTGCTCATCTCCGGGCACGACGGCGGGACGGGCGCCGCGCCGCTCACCTCGGTGAAGCACGCCGGCGGACCCTGGGAGCTCGGCCTCGCCGAGACCCAGCAGACCCTGCTGCTCAACGGGCTGCGCGACCGCATCGTCGTCCAGTGCGACGGGCAGTTGAAGACCGGCCGCGACGTCGTCATCGCGGCGCTGCTGGGCGCCGAGGAGTTCGGGTTCGCCACCACCGCCCTCGTCGTGAGCGGCTGCATCATGATGCGCGTGTGCCATAAGGACACCTGTCCGGTCGGTGTGGCGACCCAGAACCCCGAGCTGCGCGCCAAGTTCAGCGGCAAGGCCGAGCACGTCGTGAACTTCATGATGTTCATCGCCGAGGAGGTCCGCGAGCTGCTGGCCGAGTTGGGCTTCCGCAGCATCGAGGAGGCCGTCGGCCACGTCGAGGTGCTCGACGCCCGGCAGGCCGTCGACCACTGGAAGGCGCGGGGCCTCGACCTCAGCCCGATCCTGCACCGGGTCGACCTGCCGGCGGGCAGCCCGCTGCACAACACCACCGGGCAGGACCACGGCCTCGACCGCAAGCTCGACGCCACCCTCATCGACCTGGCCGCCCCCGCGCTCGAGCGGGGCGAGAAGGTCGTCGAGGTGGTGCCGGTGCGCAACGTCGACCGCACCGTCGGGACGATCCTCGGCAACCGGGTGACGGTGGTCACCCAGGGGGAGGGCTTCGACGACGACACGATCGACTTCACCTTCAACGGCACTGCCGGCCAGAGCTTCGGGGCCTTCGTGCCGCGGGGCGTCACGCTGCGCCTGGTCGGCGACGCGAACGACTACCTCGGCAAGGGCCTGTCGGGCGGGCGGA
>JAJYQH010000255.1 GCA_021794705.1 Actinomycetes bacterium
GCCGTCGTCCATGTGGGCCCACCTGGGGGTGGTGGCGACGTGGACGGCGACGAGCACGAGGGTGACCGCGAACCAGCCGAGGGCTGCGGACACCGACCAGGTGGACGCGTGGCGCGGCGGCGCCGTGCGAGCCGGACGCACCAGAGCCCGTCCCCACCAGGCGAGCGCCGCGGCGTAGGCGACGACGGCGGCGAGGGTGCCCCAGCGGGAGCCCAGCAGCGCGGCCACGTCGAGTCCCGTGAGGGCCACGAGGAACAGGGGGAGGGCCTGCGTCGCCAGTCGGTCGGCGCGGTCATCGAGCCGCGTCCGCAGCATCGTCGGCCACAGCGTCAGCAGCGTCCCCCAGACCGTCAGGCCGACCCAGCCGAGCACCATGGTGAGGGAGTGCGCGAGCAGCAGCCGCCCGGCCGTCGCGTCGTCGGGACCCTTGGCGAGCATCGCGCCGAACGTCGCCCCGACCGGCAGGCAGGCGGACGCCGCGAGGTAGTAGCGGATGGCGATCCGGAAGCGCCCCGGAAGGGCGTGCCGCAGTCGCTGCCACAGGCTCAGCCCGTGCCAGATCACGGCAACCCCGACGAGCGTGGCCCCGACCACGGTGAGCGGCCACACCCCGGTCGGCACCCCGGTGACGACGAGCACCGTGCCGGCGATGTGCAGCAGGATCCGCTCGTTCTGCCGGCGCTGGTCGGCGTCCGTCAGCGGCGTCTTGAGCAGTGCCTGGGCGAAGTGACTCGACCAGACAATGATCGAGTGGGTGAGCGCCCCGAGCAGCACGAGGTGGATCGCGGCCCACCCGAGCCGGGGGAACCAGGGGTGCAGCAGCGCGAACACCAGCGCGAGGGCCAGCCAGACGACCGGCGGCCGGTCGCGGAGGGCTCCCCCCTGACGCGTGCGCGGGTGCGGCGCCGACTCCTCGGGGCCGGTGCGGACGGGGATGGTCACGAAGCGCTCCTTTCGACCACGGTCCGTCGCCCGGTCCGGCGCGCTGAGACGACCGGCCGCGCGGTGGCCACGAGGGCGGCACCGAGCACGGGGAGCAGGAGCAGCGCGGAGAGAGTCAACCAGATGCCGAGTCGCCAGGCCCACCCGACCCCGAACCAGTCGCCGGCGCAGACGCGGAGGACGAGTCCCGCGTGCAGCACGAGCAGCGGCACCCAGAGCACGGGGTGGTACGGCAGTGGACGGCGGATGACGGCGGGAAGAATGATCGGCGCGTGCCCCATGACCATCGACATGGCGAACCCGAGGAAGACGCCGTGGACGACCGTGTCATACGTGCCGACCGAACCCGGCCTCCCCTGCGCCACCCAGGTGAGCGCGGCCGCGGCCAGCCAGGCGTAGCCGAGGAGCATCGCCCAGCCCGAGAAGCGGGGCAGCCCGGGGCGGCGGACGTTGCGGCGGGCGACGTCGCCGAGGGACGTCCACGCGGTCAGCGCGAGCAGCGAGCCCCCGAAGGCGCGATCGCCCCACGCCGTGGGGGCGAGGGTCGCGGCGGCACCGGCGATCACGACGACGCCGAGGGCGAGCAGAGTCCGCTCGCTCCCCTTCGGCCGGTGCAGCCGGGCCAGCTCGACCCGTTCGGCGCCGATCACCAGCACGATGTAGGCGACCAGCCACGGCACCAGGGTGTAGACGGCGACCCGCAACCACAGGACGGACGCGACGAGGGCGGCGACGACGCCGAGGATCTCGACCGCCGTCGCCTCGTCCCGCTGGCGGGCGAACAGCGCGGCGTAGACCCCGAGCAGGGCGAGGAGCCCGTCGACGAACAGCACGGTGCCGACCTGCTGCCGCACGCCCAGCGCGAGCGCCACTCCTCCGGCGCCGAGCAGGCCCGGCGCGAGGTAGGCCCAGGGACGCCGCAACGCCACGGCACGCTCGAGGGAGATCAGCGTTCCGAGGAAGCCGAGCACCATGAGCATGCCGTGGCGGTTGCCGAGTTCAGCCTGCTCCACCGGGGAGGGGAGCCCGGCGAGGACGAGCGCGGCGTCGAGCCCGGCAAGCAGCGAGACACCGGCCGGCACGAGCACCAGGGCCGGCGGGAGGCCGCGACGTCCCGGCGTCCGGGGGCTCCCTGGGGAAGGCATGCGCTGGGGATCCCGCGGGTCAGCGGCGGGAGAACTGCAGGCGCCAGGCCTCGGGGCCGCGCTCGAGGTAGGTGACCTCGATCGAGTCGCCCTCGCGCTCGGCGATCTGCGCGAGCAGCGGCGTGGGGTCGTGCGGGGCGACGAGGATCATCGCCTTGCCCGATTGCACCGACGACAGGGCGCCGAAGATCGTCGCGTGACGGATCGCGTGCGGGATGGTGCGCGCGTCGAGTTCGGGGACGCCGTGGTCCTCGCCGCAGGCGCACCCCGTGTGCGCCTGGGTCAGGGGCAGCTCGGTCATGAGTGGATCCTTCCGTGAGAGCAGGTCTGGCTGTTATTTAACATCTCATTCATTTTAAATGACAACTGACCCGATGGGCCCCCGGCGTTCCGCCAAAATCCGCCCTCGTCGGGGATGGGCGGGTCGTGACAACCCCGCCGAGGTCGGCGTGCGTGAGGTCCCCGCGGCGCGACCGCACGCGGCCGAGCCGGGGTCGAGCGAAAACGATTGCGGAAAGTGCTCCACAACTCTTGACAGACTGGTAAGTGGGCGGGGAACGTGTGTCCCACTACGACGAAGTAGGAGACAACCCCATGCGCATCACGCCCCTCCGCGGCGCCGCGGTACTCGCTGCCGCCGCTCTCACCCTCGCCTCCGGCGCCACCACGGCTGCCGCCACCTCCCTCACCCATCGCCCCTCCACCGGCACCCTGTACGTGCCCAAGGCTCCCGACGGCTCACGACAGCAGATCGCCCAGTTGCTCTCCGAGGGCGACAGCACCGGGGCCGATCTCATCCGCGACATGGTGAGCACCCCGCAGGCCGTGTGGCTCACGGGAGGGACCCCGCTCGAGGTCGGCCGCGACGTGACGCAGACCGTGCAGAAGGCCGCCGCGAAGGGCGCCATCCCCACCCTGGTCGCCTACAACCTCCCTTACCGCGACTGCGGGCAGTATTCCGCCGGAGGCGCATCGGGCACCGCGGCGTACGAGGCGTGGATCAGCGCGTTCGCGACGGCCCTCGGAACGAGCAGGGCGATGGTGATCCTCGAGCCCGACGGCCTCGGGCTCGTCCCCAACTACCACAGCGCGCTCGACGGCTCCTCGAACTGCACCGTGCCGATCGACCCGACGCTGCCCGCAGGCGACCAGCCGACGCCGGAGAACCGCTTCGCCCAGCTGAACTTCGCCGTGGACGCCCTCACCAAGGACCCGCACGCGTCGGTGTACCTCGACGCGACGCACACCGCCTGGCAGAACGTCGGCGAGTCGGCCGACCGTCTCGTCAAGGCCGGCGTCCAGCGGGCCACCGGCTTCTTCCTCAACGTGTCCAACTACCAGTACACGCCGAACCTCGCCCAGTACGGCACCTGGGTCTCCGAGTGCCTCGCCTACGCGACGAGCGTCTCCCCGGGCGACTACGGCGGCTGCCCCAACCAGTACTGGAACGGCGGCCCGACCAACAACTGGACCGGGGTGGCTCTCAACAACTTCGGCATCTGGAGCGACACCGCCACCCAGGCCGACCTCAACACCTCCAGCATCAACGCCCGGTACGCGTCCATGCTCGGCGGCGTCCAGCCGACCGCCCACTATGTCATCGACACCAGCCGCAACGGGCAGGGTCCGTGGAAGCCCACGGTGTCCTACTCGGACGCGCAGGACTGGTGCAACCCGCCGGGACGCGGCCTCGGTGACACTCCCGCCCTCGACCCGGTCTCGGGGAACGCGCTCCTCGACGCCTACCTGTGGATCAAGACGCCGGGCCAGTCCGACGGGCAGTGCACGCGAGGCACCGCCGGGCCGGCCGACCCCGAGTGGGGCCTCGTCGACCCCGTCGCGGGCGGCTGGTTCCCCCAGCAGGCCCTCCAACTGGCGCGGCTCGCCGTCCCGGCGCTGCACTGACCGGGGGCCCTAGAGAGGACGCAGTTCCCCGACCAGGTGCGGCTGTCCCTCCCGGTTGAGCACGGCGAAGCGGCTGCCCCCGGCGTCCGGGGCGGCCGC
The DNA here is from genome assembly GCA_021794705.1 of Actinomycetes bacterium. Classification (GTDB taxonomy): domain Bacteria; phylum Actinomycetota; class Actinomycetes; order Propionibacteriales; family Propionibacteriaceae; genus JAJYQH01. Next base: position 4,092 of record JAJYQH010000255.1, read on the forward strand.
GAAGCCGGCCCTGCCGGGCAGTTCGAGGGGCTTGGCGAACTGCACCCGGACGGCGTAGCGCTCGGGCAGGACGCCGCCCAGCGCGGCCAGGGCGTGGGCGTGGGTCCACATGCCGTGGATGATGGGGCGCCGCAGGCCGAACGCCCGGGCGCTCAGCGGGTGCAGGTGGATGGGGTTGGTGTCGCCGGAGACCGCGGCGTAGCGGCGTCCGAGGTCGGCCGGCAGACGCCACTCCTGCGCCACCGGGGAACCGGGGAGGTCGAGGCGCAGCGGGGGCACCGGTTCGCCGGGAAGCATCCCGTGGGCCGAGAGGTAGCTCGAGGTGCCCCGCCACACCGTGCGCCCACCCACTGTCGCCTCGCTCACCAGGTCGAACACGACGCCGCGCCGGTGGGGCCGGAGCCTGGTGGCGCGCACGCGGAGGTCGGGTCGGTCACCGATGGCCACCGGATCGAGCAGCTGCATCTCGTTGCTCACGTGCCGGATGCCGGCGAGGGCGAAGGGGAAGTCGGGACGAGCCATGAGCCATGCCTGCAGGGGAAAGGCGAGCACGTGCAGCCAGGTCGCCGACACCGTGTCACGCAGCGCGAGGCCGCACAACCGGTCATAGGCGGCGAGGCGGCGCGGCTCCTGTGCGACCCCCGGCACCGCGACCTCGAGGTCCGGCAGCCCAGCCGCCGCCGGGGGGCGTGACCTGGGGAGCGCCGCCCGCAGCACGTCGCGTCCCACCCGGGGCAGGCCGGGGAGTTCGACGAGCATCAGGCCCCCACGAGGTTCTGCCCGCAGACCCGCACGATCTGCCCGTCGACACCTCCGGACGCCGGGTCGCACAACCAGGCGATCGTCTCGGCGACGTCGACCGGCTGACCCCCCTGGGACAGGGAGTTGGAGCGCCGGAACACCTCCCGCTGGACGAACGGGATGGCCGCCGTCATGTCCGTCTCGATGAACCCGGGAGCGACGGCGTTGGTCGTCACCGGGCGGTCGCCCAGTGCGTCCGCCATGGCCCACACGAGGCCCATCACACCCGCCTTGGACGCCGCATAGTTCGCCTGGCCCCGATTGCCGGCGACCCCCGAGGTGGAGGCGATGCCCACGATCCGCCCGGGTCCAGCGAGGCCGCCCGGCCGTGCCGCGTCGAGCAGCACCTCGTTGAGGGCCATCTCGGCCGCCAGGTTCACCTGCAGCACCTGCGCCCACCGTGCCTCGTCGAGGTTGGCGAGCAGCTTGTCGCGGGTGATGCCGGCGTTGTGGACGACGGCCCAGATCCGCGCGTCGGCCCCGTACCGCGAGGTGACGTGAGCGGCGATCCGGCCGCCGGTGTCCGGGGAGGTGATGTCGAGCTGGAGGGCGGAGCCCCGGATCTCGTTCGCCACCGCCGCCAGCGACTGGCCCGACTGCGGCATGTCGACGCACACCACCGTGCCGCCGTCCCGCGCGAACACCCGGGCGATGGCCGCGCCGATCCCCCGGGCGGCCCCCGTGACGACGACGATCCGGCCCGCGAACGGCCGGCCGGGGTCGTACCCGGCGCCCGGCGCGTCACCGGGCTTGGCCGGGCCGACCCGGATCGTCTGGCCGTCGACGAACGCCGAGCGCCCCTCGAGCAGGAAGGACAGGGTCGAGGCGAGGTCGCCGGCCGTGACCCCCGCACGGCAGGCGAGGAGGGTCGACGTCGATCCGCCGCGCAGCTCCTTCGCCAGGGTGCGGTTGATCCCGTCGAGCGCCTGGGCCACGGCCTTCGCCTCGAGGCCCTCCACGGCGGACGCGTCGTCGGCGACGAGCACGACCCGCCCGGAGTTCTCCAGGCCGCGCATCACCGGGCGCAGGAGCGCCCGAACCTGCTCGAGGTCGCCGATCCGCCGCAGCCCGGTGGCATCGACGACCAGCGCGCCCAGCCGCGCGTGGTAGGCCGGCGGCTGGTCGCGTCCGCGGTCGTCACGGGTGCGCTGGTCGGGCTCGTCACGCAGCGGCTCGGTGGAGGGAAGGCCGAGGTGTGCCAGCGTCCGGGCGGGCAGGGTGCCCCCCGCGACCGAGCCGAGCCCGATCGGCCC
>JAJYQH010000232.1 GCA_021794705.1 Actinomycetes bacterium
GACGCCGAGCGCCCCCACCTGCTCGATGAACGAGTCGTCGGGCGCGGAGATGCCGGCCAGCCGCACGCACGCGTCGGCCTGGTCGGCAGTGAGCCCCAGCTCGTCGACGAGCAGCCCGCGGACGCCGTCCGGGCCGATCTTGTCGTACTTGTCGACCCGCTGGAGGACGCCGGCCGGGTCGTCGATGCCGAGCCCCCGGTAGAAGCCCTCCGACAGCTTGCGGTTGTTGACCCGCATGCGCACGGGGGGGATGCCCAGCTCGGTGTGCAACCGTTCGAGGGCCTCGAGCATCACCAGCGGCGCCTCGACGTCGAAGTGCTCCGGCAGGGTGTCCTGGCCGACGATGTCGATGTCGGCCTGGAGGAACTCGCGGTAGCGGCCCTCCTGCGGACGCTCGCCGCGCCACACCTTCTGGATCTGGTAGCGGCGGAACGGGAACACGAGGTGCCCGGCGTTCTCGAGCACGTAGCGGGCGAACGGCACGGTGAGGTCGAAGTGCAGCCCCAGGTCGTCGCCGGCGTCCTCGGGTGTGGCGTGCAGCCGCCGGACGACGTAGACCTCCTTGTCGATCTCGCCCTTGCGGGTGAGCTGCTCCATCGGCTCGACCGCGCGGGTCTCGATGGGGGCGAACCCGTGCAGCTCGAAGGTGTCGCGCAGGATCTCCAGCACTCGCTGCTCGACCATGCGCGGGCCGGGCAGGAACTCGGGGAAGCCGGAGATGGGCTTGGGACGCGCCACGGATCGATTCCTTCGGTCGGGGCCGCGGGACGCCGTCAGGACAGCGGCGCCGCGTTCGGGGACAGGTAGGGGTTGGAGGCGCGCTCGGCGGCCATCGTCGTGGCCGCGCCGTGCCCCGGTAGAAGATACGCCGCGTCGGGCAGCGACTGCACGACGGTGTCGAGGGTGTGCCGCATGACCGCGGGGTCGCCGCCGGGAAGGTCCATCCGACCGATCGAGCCGGCGAACACGACGTCGCCCGTGAACACGAGCGGGCGGGGCTCCTCGTCGTCGCCGACGCGGACGCCGTCGAGCGTCAGCAGCGTGCACCCGGGCGTGTGGCCCGGCGCGTGCCGGAGGTCGAGCCGGACCCCGGCAAGTTCGAGGCTCAGGCCGTCGGTGAGGTACCCCGTCCAGCGGGGCGCCGGCAGCCGCTCCAGGCCCAGCTGGCGCACCAGCGGGACGGCGTCGCCGGACAGTCCCTCGAGCGGGCGGGTGAGCAGGTGCTCGTCGGCGGGGTGGATGTAGACCGGGACGCCGGCGGCGTCCGCGACCGCCGCGGCGTCCGCGATGTGGTCGAGGTGGCCGTGCGTGCCGACGACCCCGGCCACCCGGAGGTGGTACCGGTCGCAGGCGGCGTCGACCACCGGGCGGGCTCCCATGCCGGGGTCGATGACGAGGCATTCGGCGGGATGGTCGGGTCGGCCGGCGCCGGCGGCGACGAGGTAGCAGTTCGCCTGCCAGGGTCCGACCGCTGCGGGCACGATCAGCACCGGTTCAGACTATCGGGCAAGATGTAGCCCATGACTGACGCAGCAGGTCCGACCAACCCGGCCGACTTCGGTCGGGTCGATCCCGACGGCACGGTGTACGTGCGTACCGCCGAGGGTGAGCGCGCCGTCGGTCAGGTGCCCGACTCCGAGCCCGACGAGGCCCTGGCGTTCTTCGTGCGGCGGTTCCAGTCGCTGGAGGGCGAGGTGAGCCTGTTCGAGGCGCGCGTCGCCGCCGGGTCCGTCGGTCCCGACGACGCCCGCAAGCGGATCTCGGCCCTGCGCACGAGCATCCTCCAGGCCAACGCGGTGGGCGACCTCGAGGGGCTGTCGGCCCGGCTCGACCGGGTCGAGCCCAAGCTCGCCGAACTGGCCGAGGCCCGCCGGGCCGAACGGGCCCAGGCGGCCGACCATGCCCGCGTGGAGAAGGAGCGGATGGTCGCCGAGGCGGAGAAGCTCGCCGCCGGCAACGACTGGCGCGGCGGCGTCAACCGGTTCCGGGCGCTGCTCGACGAGTGGAAGGCGCTCCCCCGCATCGACCGCGCCACCGACGACGCCCTGTGGCACCGCTTCTCGACCGCCCGCACCACCTACACCCGCCGGCGCAAGGCCCAGTTCGCGGCCCAGACGGAGCGCTTCGGCGCCGCCAAGGCGGCCAAGGAGGCGATCATCGAGCGGGCCCGCGGCCTCGCCGCGTCGACCGACTGGAGTGCCACCTCCGCGGCGTTCCGCGACCTCATGAGCGAGTGGAAGGCGGCGGGGTCGGCGTCCCGCAGCGACGACGACGCGCTGTGGGGCGAGTTCCGGGGTCTGCAGGATCAGTTCTTCACCGCCCGCAACGCCGCTCTCAACGAGCAGGACACGGAGTTCCGCGCCAACCAGGAGGCCAAGGAGGCGCTCCTCGCCGAGGCCGAGGCCCAGATCGTCCCCGTGCGCGACGTCAAGGCCGCCCGGAGCGCCTTCCGCGACTTCCTCGCCCGGTACAACGAGATCGGCCGGGTGCCCCGGGAGGCGATCCGGCCGCTCGACGGCCGCGTCCGGGCGCTCGAGGAGGCCGTGCGCGAGGCCGAGGAGTCCGAGTGGCGGCGCACCGACCCGGAGGCCCGCCAGCGGGCCCAGGACACCGTGGCAATGTTCGAGACCCAGATCGCCAAGCTCCAAGCGCAGGCGGACGCCGCCGAGGCCGCGGGCAAGACGCGCGACGCCGGCCGGGTGCGCGAGTCGATCGAGACCTACAGCCGGCTGCTCGACCAGGCGCGCAGCACCCTCGCCGACTTCGAGCGCTGAGCCCGGCTCACTGACGCACGCGGTAGGCGTCGTAGATGCCCGGCACCCGGCGGATGCTCGCGAGCACGTGGTCGAGGTGACGCGGGTCGGGTGACTCGAAGGTGATCCGCCCCTTGAAGGTGCGTTCCTTGGCGCTCGTGTTGATCGCCGCCGAGGTGATGTTGACGTGCTGCTCGGCCATCGCCCGGGTGAGGTCGCTCAGCAGCCCGGCCCGGTCGAGGCCCTCGATCTGGATGGCCACGAGGTACGACTGCTGGGGCGAGGTGACCCACGACACGGGCACGATCCGCTCGGGATGGGCCAGCAGGTTGTCGGCGTTCGTGCAGTCGCGGCGGTGGACGCTCACGCCGTCGCCGCGGGTGATCCAGCCGATGATGTCGTCGCCGGGCAGCGGGGTGCAGCACCGGGCCAGCTTGACGTAGAGATCGGGGTCGCCGTCGACGACGACACCCACCTCGTTGTGCGCGCGGCGGGTGCGCTGGCGGGGCGGCGCCGCGAGCACCGGCGAATCCTCGAACGACTCCTCCGCCGCCGCCTCGTCGCCCCCCTCGGTCGCGACGAGCTTCTGCACGACGGCCTGGGCGCTGACGTTGCCCTCGCCGACGGCGGCGTACACGCCCGTCACATCGGGCAGCCGGAGTTCGCGGGCGACCGAGGTGAGGTGCTCGATGGTGAGCAGCCGGTTGAGCGGCAGACCGGAGCGGCGCAGCTGCTTGGCGAGCAGTTCGCGGCCGTGCTCGATCGACTCCTCCCGGCGCTCCTTGGTGAAGTAGGCCCGGATCTTGCTGCGCGCCCGCTGGCTGGCGACGAAGTTCAGCCAGTCGCGGCTGGGTCCGGCGTTCTCGGCCTTGCTGGTGAGCACCTCGACGACGTCGCCGTTCTGCAGCTTCGAGTCGAGCGGCACGAGGCGTCCGTTGACCTTGGCACCGATGCAGCGGTGCCCGACCTCCGTGTGCACGCTGTACGCGAAGTCGACGGGGGTGGCCCCGGCCGGGAGCGCCGTCACGTCCCCCTTCGGCGTGAAGACGTAGACCTCGGTGGAGTTGATCTCGTAGCGCAGCGACTCGAGGAACTCGCTGGGGTCGTCGGTCTCGTGCGACCACTGGTTGAGGTTGTGCACCCACGACAGATCGGTCTGCTCGGGGTTCTTCTGCCCGGTGCGCAGGTTCTCCTTGTACTTCCAGTGGGCGGCGACACCGTACTCGGCCCGGCGGTGCATCTCGTGGGTGCGGATCTGCAGCTCGACCGGCTTGCCGTTCGGCCCGAGCACCGTGGTGTGCAGCGACTGGTACATGTTGAACTTCGGCACCGCGATGTAGTCCTTGAACCGCCCGGGCAGGGGGTTCCACCGCACGTGCATGACGCCGAGCGCCGCGTAGCAGTCCCGCGGGGTGTCGACGAGGATCCGCAGGCCGACGAGGTCGTAGATGTCGTTGAACTCGCGGCCCCGGACGACCATCTTCTGGTAGATCGAGTAGTAGTGCTTCGGCCGCCCGTAGACGGTCGCCTTGATGCCGGCGTCCTGGAGATCCTTCTGCACGATGTCGATGACGTCGCGCAGCTGACGCTCCCGCTCCGGCGCGTACTGGGCCACCAGGTGGACGATCTCGTTGTAGAGCTTGGGCTCGAGGGTGGCGAAGGAGAGGTCCTCCAGCTCCCACTTCACCGCGTTCATGCCGAGGCGGTGGGCCAGCGGGGCGAAGATCTCCAGGGTCTCCCGGGCGATCCGCACCTGCTTGTCGGGACGCAGGTAGCTGAGCGTGCGCATGTTGTGCAGCCGGTCGGCGAGCTTGATGACCAGCACCCGGATGTCGCGGCTCATCGCGATCACCATCTTGCGCAGCGTCTCGGCCTTGGCCGACTCGCCGTAGGTGACCTTGTCGAGCTTGGTGACCCCGTCGACCAGCAGCGCGATCTCCTCGCCGAAGTCGGCCTGCAGCTGTTCCCTCGTGTACGACGTGTCCTCGACGGTGTCGTGCAGCAGGCCGGCGCACAGGGTCGGCTCGGTCATGCCGAGTTCGGCGAGGATCGTCGCCACGGCCAGCGGGTGGGTGATGTACGGGTCGCCGGACTTGCGGGTCTGCCCCCGGTGGTAGTGCTCCGCGGTGTTGTAGGCGCGCTCGAGCAGGCTGATGTCGGCCTTGGGGTGGTTCGCGCGGACGACCGCGATGAGCGGGTCGAGCACCGCCAGCTGCGGTGAGCGGGTGGCGCCGAGCCGGGCCAGCCGCTGGCGCATGCTGAGTCGCGGCTGCTCGGGAAGGGCCGGGGGCACCGCCGGGGCGTCGGGAGGCGCACTCACCCGGGGCGTGGTCACGCTGCCCAGCACCGAGCCGGGGCGGGCGGATCCGCCACCGTAGGGCCCGTAGACCTGGTGCGAGTCAGCGGCCTCAGCCATGCGCAGTCCTGTCCGGGGTGTCCCCAGCTCGTGTCCAGTGGGTCAAGGATACCCGCGGACGCTCCCACCGCCGCTGGTCCCGCTCGTCGGGACGGAGGTGGGAGCCTGCCCCTGCTCAGTCGGCCGCTCCCGCGGCTCCTGCCACCCGGTCCTGCGAAACGTGCACCACCTGCCACACGCCCGCCGCTGGAGGTGAGGTGTGGCAGCGGGGGTCACGTTCGCAGAACCGGGGAGCGGACGCCGTCGGCCCGGCGGACGAGGGCGGGGGCTGGACCGGGCTAGATGGTGAGCAGCGCCGAGAAGCTGGCTAGATAGTCAGCAGCGCGGAGAAGCTGTCGATGCCGTTCTGTTCGAGGACGGCGCGACCGTTGAGGAACCCGAGTTCGAGCAGCACCGAGACGTGGACGAGATCGGCGCCGAGTTGGCGCAGCAGGCCGCCGGTGGCACCCACCGTGCCCCCGGTCGCGAGTATGTCGTCGACGACCAGCACCCGGGCGCCGGGGCCGATCGCGTCGCGGTGGATGGTGAGGGTGTCCTGGCCGTACTCGAGGTTGAAGCTCTCCTCGAACACCTCCATCGGCAGCTTGCCGGGCTTGCGCACCGGCACGAAACCGGCGTTGAGGGCGAGCGCCACCGGCGCGGCGAAGATGAAGCCGCGCGCCTCCATGCCGACGACGATGTCGATCTGCGAGGGAGCACTCGCCACGATCCCGTCGACCGCCTCCTGGAACGCCCGGTGGTCGCTCAGCAGGGGCGTGATGTCCTTGAACGTCACCCCCGGCTTGGGGAAGTCGGGCACGTCGCGGATGCGCGAGGAGATCAGTTCGGTATCGGCCATCGGGGCTCCCCCATCGTCTCGTCCACCGCGGCGGCCGGGTGCTTCCGGGCCGCCGGACCTGTCACTGCTCGCGGCGCTGGCTGCGGGTGGTGCGCGTGCGGGAGTGACGCACCGGGGCCGGGGTCGGCAGCCCGGAC
>JAJYQH010000283.1 GCA_021794705.1 Actinomycetes bacterium
ATAGGCTGGCGGGGTGAACACCGTCATCGTCGTCCTCGCCCAGTACGTGCCGTTCCTCGTCCCCCTGGCCGCCGGGGTCGTGTGGCTGACGCTCGACCGGACCGACAAGATCAGCCTGGCCATCCGCGCGATCATCGCGTTCGCCCTCGCCCTGGTGCTCATCAAGGTGGCGGGGATGGTGCACACCGATCCGCGCCCCTTCGTCGTCGACCCGTCGCTGAAGCCGCTCTTCCCGCACCCCGCCGACAACGGGTTCCCCTCCGACCACACGACGATGGTGGTCACGGTGTCGCTGCTCGTGCTCGCCTACCGCCGGTGGACCGCGATCGTGCTGCTGGTGGTGAGCGCCCTGGTCGGTTGGGCCCGGGTGGCGTCGCACGTGCATCACACGGAGGACATCATCGCCGGCGCGGTCATCGGGATCGTTGCGGCGCTGGTGGGCTACTGGGCCGAGCGGGCCATCGCCCGCCGCCGCGCGGCCCGCGCCGTGGCGGCGTCCTGACCGGGGCTCCCGCTTTGTGCCCCTCCAGGTACCCGGCTGTACTGTGGCGGTAATCGGCCCCGACTAGCCAGGGCCACCGAGGCCTCGAGGAGGACGCACTATGACCCCTGACAGTGCCCGCTTGACGTTTGGCGATCAGGAACTCGATCTCCCCGTGGTGCGTGCCACCGAAGGCAACAGCGGCATCGACATCGGCAAGCTCCTGTCCCAGACGGGGGCCGTCACCATCGACCAGGGCTTCGTCAACACGGCGTCCTGCGAATCCGCCATCACGTACATCGACGGTGACAAGGGCATCCTGCGCTACCGGGGAATTCCGATCGAGCAGCTGGCCGAACAGTCGACCTTCCTCGAGACGAGCTACCTCGTCATCTACGGGGAACTGCCGAGCAAGGAGCAGCTGGCTGACTTCGAGGAGCGGATCACCCGCAGCACCCTGATCGACGAGCGGATGCGCGACCTGTTCCGCACCTTCCCCCGCCGGTCGCACCCGATGCCCGTGCTCTCTGCGGGCATCATGGCCCTCTCGACCTTCAACCTCGACTCGATCGGCTTCTCCCAGCCCGAGATCGAGCGGGCCACCGAGCGGCTGATGGGCAAGGTGCCGACGCTGGCGGCCTTCGGCTACAAGAACTCGGTCGGCCAGCCCACCCTGTATCCGGACAACTCGCTCTCGTACATCGACAACTTCCTGCGGATGAGCTTCGGCTTCCCCACCGAACCGTACGAGCTCGACGAGCGGATCAGCCGGGCCCTCGAGGTGCTGCTCATCCTGCACGTCGACCACGAGCAGAACTGCTCGACGTCGACCGTGCGCCTCGTCGGCTCCTCGGGCGCCAACATCTACACCTCGGTCGCCTCCGGCGTGAACGCGCTGTCCGGCCCGCTGCACGGCGGGGCGAACCAGGAGGTCCTCGAGATGCTGCAGGCCATCAAGGACTCCGGCATGAGCGTGCAGCAGTTCGTCGAGAAGGTGAAGAACAAGCAGTCGGGCATCAAGCTCATGGGCTTCGGGCACCGGGTGTACAAGAACTTCGACCCCCGCGCGAACATCATCAAGCGGCATGCCGACGAGGTGCTCAAGCTCAAGGAGGGACGCCGCGACCTGCTCGACATCGCCCAGGAACTCGAGCAGACCGCCCTCAACGACGAGTACTTCCAGTCGCGCAAGTTGTACCCGAACGTCGACTTCTACTCCGGCCTCATCTACGAGGCGATGGGCTTCCCGGTCAACATGTTCACCGTGCTCTTCGCCATCGGCCGCCTCCCCGGATGGATCGCCCAGTGGCGCGAGCAGCAGGCCACCCCGGGGACCAAGATCGGCCGCCCCCGGCAGGTCTACATCGGCGAGGCGGAGCGGCCCTACATGCCGCTCGACCAGCGCTGACACACCTCTCCACCAGAAGGGCCCGGGACCTCGTCCCGGGCCCTTCTGCGTCTGGCTAGGGATTTTGTCTCAGGGTCGAACCAGGGTTTTTCCGGGGCCGCCGCACGCGCCCGGTCAGGGTGCCTTAACCTGAAAGCACGTCCGCGTGCCATTTCCGGGCGACGAAGAGCGCCGGCGGCGACCGCCCCGGCCGGCTCTTCCCAGATGAGCTGGCGCTCACGCCAGCCACTGCAGCTGTGAGAGAGGTATTCATGGCCACATCCCCCGCCGCCGATATCGTCCAGGCCCTCGGCGGCCCCGCCAATGTCCAGAGCCTGACGCACTGCGCCACCCGCCTCCGCTTCCAGTTGGTCGACGCCTCCGTTGTCGACCAGAAGAAGGTCGACGCGATCCCGGTGGTCATGGGATCGGTGCCGCAGGCCGGCAACCGGTTCCAGGTCGTCATCGGTGGCGCCGTGCAGAACGTCTACAACGACATCACCGCCCTGCCCGAGATGAAGGGCATGGGCTCCAAGCAACTCAGCGACGACGAGGTGAAGGCGCAGGCCCGGGCCGCCCGCGGCAAGTACGCCTGGATCGACTCGTTCTTCGAGTTCCTCGGCGACTCGTTCCGCCCGATCCTCGGCACCCTGCTCGGCGCGTCGCTGTTCATCACCCTGATGTCGCTGCTGGCCACCACCCACGTCATCGGCAACTGGGCCGACCCGCGCACCAACCTGCCCACCTCGTGGGCGTTCGTGAACCTGTTGTGGCAGTCGGTGTTCGTCTTCCTGCCGCTCATGGTCGCCTACAACGCGAGCAAGAAGGTCGGGGCCGACCCCTGGGTGGGCTTCTCGATCATGGCGCTGCTCATGCTGCCCGGCTTCACCAAGCTGGCGGCGTCCGTGCAGCCGGAGCAGATCTTCGGCACCAGCGTCAGCATCGTGCACATCTTCGGCATCCCGCTGGCCACCCGCGACTACAGCTCCCAGGTGTTCCCGCCGCTGCTCATGGCCGCGGTTCTCGGCCCGCTGTACAAGTGGCTGAAGAAGGTCATCCCCTCGCACGTGCAGCTGATCTTCGTGCCGTTCATCGCGATGCTCATCATGCTCCCGCTCACCGCGTTCGTCATCGGCCCGATCGGCGTCTACGCGGGCGCCGGGCTGGCCAGCCTCCTCAAGGCGATCAACGACTTCTCGCCGTTCATCTTCGCGATCGTCGTTCCGCTCGCCTACCCGTTCATGGTGCCGCTGGGCCTGCACTGGCCGATCAACGCCATCATGCTGCTGAACATCCAGACCATCGGATACGACTTCATCCAGGGCCCCATGGGCTCGTGGAACTTCGCGTGCTTCGGCGCTACGGCCGGCGTGCTGTTCCTGTCGTGGCGCGACAAGGACTACGCGATGCGTCAGACGGCCACTGGCGCCCTCGCAGCCGGCCTCCTCGGCGGCATCTCCGAGCCGAGTCTCTACGGCATCCACCTGCGCTACAAGCGCATCTACCCGCGGATGCTCGTCGGCTGCCTCGTCGGCGGTGTCATCAGCGGCATCGGCGGCGGCCTCAGCACCCAGGCCTTCGCGTTCACCTCGCTGCTGACCATCCCCGTGTTCCACGGCACGCTGCACTACATCATCGCGATCACCGCCGCCTTCTTCACCGCGATGACGCTCGTGATCATCAGCGACTACCGGACGCCGGAACAGCGCGCCGAGTTCCTGGCCCAGCGCGACCAGGCCGAGGCCGACCTCGCGCTCGAGGCCGAGATCGCCGCAGCGGCCGCCGAACCCGCCGCTCCCAAGCAGCCGAAGCCGGCCATGCTCCCCGGCGCCGTCACCGCGATCGCCGCTCCCCTGGCCGGCCGGGTCATGCCCCTGGCCGAGGTCCCCGACCCGGTGTTCGCCAAGGGCACGGTCGGGCGCGGCGTGGGCATCGAGCCGTCCGGCGACACCGTCTACGCCCCGGCCGACGGGAAGGTCATCGTGGCCCCCGACACCGGACACGCGATCGGGCTGCAGCTCGACAGCGGCGTGGAACTGCTCATCCACGTCGGGATCGACACGGTGGGTCTCGAGGGCAAGGGCTTCGAGGTCTTCGTCAAGCGCGGCGACGTCATCGAGGCCGGCACGAAGCTGGTGAGCTTCGACCGCTCGGTGATCGAGGCCGCCGGCCTGTCGCTGGTCACCCCGGTGCTCGTCACCAACTCGAAGAAGTTCGGGGCGGTCGAGCAGACCGCGGGCGAGGAGACCAAGGTGGGCGAGCCGCTGCTCACGGTGACGGCCAAGGAGCCGGCTGTGGAGCCCGCGCTCACCAACGCCTGAACCACCCCACGCGAGAGCGGTCGGACGCAGCCAGCGTCCGGCCGCTCTGCCGTTCCGGCCCCTGGGCGGTCAGCGGCCGCCCGGGTCGCGCCTGCGGGGGTGCAGGGACTCGCCGCGAGCGAGCATGGCGACGTACTCGGCCAGCTTGCGCTCGCGCGTCTGGGCCCGCTTCACGGTGGTGAGCCGGTACACGATGGCGTAGCGGTTGACGGCGTCCAGACCCTCGAACGCCGCCGCGGCGGCGGGCTCGGCGGCCAGCGCCTGCGCCAGGTCGGGCGGCACCTGCATGTCGGCCTGCCCGGGGTAGGGGGCCTGCCACCGTCCCTGCGCCTTGGCCGCCTCCACTGCCGCCGCTCCGGCCGGCTGCATCCGTCCCTCCCGGGTGAGCCGGGCGACGTTCTCGACGTTGTGCAGCGACCACGCACTGGTCGGGCGGCGTGGAGTGAAGCGCTGACGGTAGCTGGCCTCGTCGCGACGGCGGAGCTGACCGTCGATCCAGCCGAAGCACAGCGCCTCGTCGAGCGCCTCCGCGTAGGTGAGGGCGGTCGTCTGTCCCCCCTTCTTCCGCAGCACCAGCCACACCCCGGGGTGGTCGGCGTGATGGCGGTGCAACCACGCGTGCCACGCGCCGGCGTCCTCGACGAGCAGTTCCGGGAGCTCGGTCACGCTCAGCCCCTCGGGACGTCGAAGCGGACGAGTTCGGCGCCGAGCGCGTCGATGTCGGCCCAGGCGCCCTCGAGGATCAGGGTCGCGAGGCCCGCCGTGGGGAACCCCGACCGAACGGCGTCCCACGCGGCCTCCGAGCCGCGTCCCTCGGACAGGTAGGCGACGGTCTCCGGGATCCCGGGGAAGTGGGCGACGACGATCACCGTCGTCACGTCGTCGGGCAGCCCGCGGAGCACGTCGACGATGTCGGCCGACTCCGCGTCGTAGAGCACGTCGCTCTCGACCACGGCGGTGGCGACCGCGCCGGCGTCCGCGGCCCGCCGCCAGGTCTCCCGGGTGCGCTCCGCGGGAGACAGCAGCGCGACGTCGGCCCGCACCCCGCGCTTGGCGAGCAGTTCACCGACGGCCGCGGCGTCGCGGCGTCCCCGGCGGTTGAGCGGACGCTCCCGGTCGGGCATCACCTCGGCCCACGACGACTTCGCATGCCGCAGCAGGAGGAGGGTGCGCTCGGTCATGGCGACATTGTGCTGGACGCCGCCGGGCACCGGGACGCTGCTCACCGGTGCGGCTGCTCCCGGGTGACGATGACGGGACACTCGGCCTCGCGGAGCACGCCCTTGCTCGTCGAGCCGAGGAGCAGCCCGAGGAATCCGCCGCGTCCGCGCGAGCCGACGACGAGCAACGACGCCTCACGGGACGCCTCGGCGAGCGCGTTGGCCGCCCGGCCGGGTGGGATGCGGACCTCGACGCCCACCTCCGGGTGCTCCTGCACGTACGGCGCGATGAGGTCGCCGACCATCGTGTGGAAGTAGGCCGTGGCCTCCCCCACGTCGACGCTCCAGAGGCCGAGGCCCGAGGTGAACACCGCCCCGACGTCTTCGAACGCGTGGACGGCGACCAGCCGCCGGGTCGTGCGGGCGGCCTCGTCGACCGCGACCCGCACCGCCGCCAGCGCCGAGGCGGAATCGTCGACGCCGACCACGACCGGGCCCTCGGGGGTCGGCTGGCCGAGGTCGGTGACCACTGCGACCGGCCCGACGGCGTGGGAGGTGACGGCGTCCGCGGTCCCGCCGAGCGCCTTCACGGTGAGGGGCGCCGAATGGCCCCGCGCCCCGACGACGACCAGCGCCGCGGTGCGCGACGCCTCGGCGAGCACCTGGGACGCGACGCCGTCGACGACGAGCGCCGCCACCTCGACGCTCGGGTGGCGGGCCAGCACCCGCTCGCGGACGCCGGTGATCCG
>JAJYQH010000096.1 GCA_021794705.1 Actinomycetes bacterium
CCTCGGCAGCCCCGACCTGGGCTTCGCGGTCAACCCGGTGCTCGGTCCGTTCGAGGGGGTCTGCCTCACCGACACGACGGGCAACGTCTGCGGCGACACGAACCTCAACGGCGTCCTCGACCCGGGTGAGACGTGGCTGTTCGCGGCCACCGGCGTGGTGCCGCTCGGCGCCTACATGAACACCGCGACCGTCACCGCGACCGTCCTCGGCGAGCCGGTGCCCACGGAGATCACCGCCACCGACGTGGCGCACCTGTTCGGCACCGCGCCCGGCATCCACGTCGTCAAGCTGATGAACGGGCAACACTCGTCCGACCCGAACGCGCCGATCCTCGTCGCGGCCGGCAGCACCAACACCTATACCTACCTCGTCACGTCCACGACGTCGGCATCCCTCGCGAACGTCGCGATCGTCGACGACAACGGCACCCCGGGGAACACCGCGGACGACCTGGTCCCGGCGTACGTCTCCGGCGACACGAACAACAACCACCTCCTCGACCCCGGCGAGACCTGGGTCTACAGCCTCACCCGGGTCGCGGCGTACGGTCCCTTCGTCAACGTCGTCCGGGTGAGCGGCAGCCTCACCACGGGGTCGGGCACGACCACGGTCTACGCGGACGACCTCAACTACTCCCTCGGCGTCATCCCGTCGATCACGGTGGTCAAGGCCGTCGACGCGCTCGACCCGTGGCACCCGACGACGATCGAGGACGCCAACACCCAGCCGGCCAAGGAACTGCTCGTCGGCACCACGGCGGTGTGGACGTACCTCATCACCAACACCGGCAACGCACCCGTCGCGGTGACCAGCCTCGTCGACAACAACGGGACGCCGACCAACCCGGCCGACGACTTCACCCCGCAGTCGGTGACGGTGTCGTGGAACGGCGCGCTGTACAACGCCGGCGACGTCAACCACAACGGCCTGCTCGACGTGGGGGAGACCTGGCTGTTCCGGGCGACGACGACCGTCCTCGCCGGTGCCTACCAGAACACCGCGGTGGCGACGGTGCAGCAGCCGACCACCCTGCAGACCGCGACGGGCAGCGACGTGGCCGGCTACTACGGCGAGCTCACGGCGTCCGGACTGACGCCCGGGTACTGGAAGAACCACCCGCAGTCGTGGCCCACCAACGCCGACGGCTCCTACGTCTTCGACCCGAACCAGCTCGTGTCGACGATCTTCGGGCCGGTGCCCGCGGCCGATGCGAACGAGACGCTCATGGGCGCCGTGAGCAACGGGGGCGGCGGCGTCGACGCCCTGCTCCGGGCGGCGGTCGCGGCCCTGCTCAACGCCACCGACCAGTACCTCGCCTACCCGCAGACTTCGACGTGGATCGTCCAGGCCGTCGACTCGGCCCTCGCCAGCGGCGACCCGACGGCGATCAGCAGTCTGCAGGTGCAGTTGGACGCCTGGAACAACCTCCAGGGCAGCCTCACCCCGCCCTTCTAGCCCCGGTGCGGTTCCCCCGGCGTACAACCCGACCTCCGCGGCGTACGACCTGGTCGGTTCCCGCCCACATCTCGTACGCCGTCAGTCATCTTGTACGCCGCCGGGACGCCGCGGGGGTGTCGGCTGCGAGCCGGCGGGTCGGGGCAGGGTGCCGCCTTCCCCTGAGGGCGGAACGAGCAGGTCAGGGCCCGACCCGGGCTCCGGGGAATAATGGGTCGGGTGTCGCACACTCCCCACAGCCAGACCATGACGGACGCCGCACCCGAGGGGGGTGCCGATGCCTGACCACGGCGACGTGACGGTGGGCGCGGCGTTGCGCGCGGCCTTCCGGGGGCACGGGACGAGCGTGGCGATCGCGACGACGTCGAGCGACGGGCGTCCGGCCGGCGTCCTGGTGTCGTCGCTCGTGTCGGTGAGCGTGGCGCCCCCCGTGGTCATGGTGTCGCTGTCCGACTCGTCGTTCGCGGCTCAGGAGGTGCTGCGAGGGAGCCGGTTCGCCATCCACATGCTCACCGCCGGCGACCGCGAGCTGGCCGACTGGTTCGCCCGGCCGCGACCGGCCGCGGAGGAGCCGCCGTGGACGCTCGACGGGTCGGGCGTGCCGCTGCTCGCCACCCACGGGCCGGTGCTGTTCGGCGGCGTCGGTGACCGGGTGCGCGCCGGGTCGGCCACGGTGGTCTTCGTCACCGTCGACCACGTCGAGCCCGCCCGCGTCCACGACCCCATGGCGCTCGTGCACGTCGACCGGAACTGGCACCTCGTGCCCCGGGACGCCGGCGACTGACCCCGCCCTCGTCCCCGGTTCGCGGGGCGGGCGATCTCTGCTTGTGCGGGCGTTCCCGACGCCCGATCGGCAGAAATCGCCCGCACCAGCGTCGGGAACGCCCGCCCCGGAGCGGGGCCGGGGGAGCGGGGCCCGGGGAGCGGGACTGCGGGATCAGGCCTCCTGAGCGGCTGCCGGGGGCGTCTCCACGGGCACGAGGGCGTCGAGCACCGCCGCGCGGAGCACGTCGAGACCCACGGCGCCGATGTCGAGGGCGGTGCGGTGGAACTGCTTGAGGTCGAAGGCGTCGCCGAGGGCGTCCCTGACCTCCTCGCGCAGGCCCAGCCACAGCCGCTGGCCGATCTTGTACGCGGGCGCCTGCCCGGGCCAGCCGAAGTACCGGTTGACCTCGAAGCGCGCCTGGCCCTCACTCATCGCCACGTGCGCGTTGAAGAAGTCCCACGCCTTCTCGAAGGTCCACGCTCCGCCGCCGACCTCCTCGGGAGCCTCGAAGCCGCAGTGGACGCCGATGTCGATGACCACCCGGGTGGCCCGGAGCCGCTGGCTGTCGAGCAGGCCCATCCGGTTGCCGGGGTCGTCCATGAACCCGAGCTCGCCCATCAGCCACTCGGCGTACAGGGCCCACCCCTCGCCGTTGCCCGACACCCACGCGCCGAAGCGGCGCCACCGGTTGAGCAGGTCCGACCGGGCGGCCGTCTGGGCGATCTGCAGGTGATGGCCCGGCACACCCTCGTGGTAGACGGTCGTGAGCTCGCTCCACGTGCCGAAGCTGTCCTCGCCCTCGGGCACCGACCACCACATCCGCCCCGGCCGGCTGAAGTCCTCGCTGGGCCCGGTGTAGTAGATGCCCCCGTCGTGGGTGGGGGCGATGCAGGCCTCGATCCGCCGCACCGGCTCGGGGATGTCGAAGTGGACGCCGGACAGCGCGGCGATCGCCTCGTCGGCCCGGGCCTGCATCCACTCCCGCAGGGCGTCCGTGCCGTGCAGCTGGTAGGCGGGGTCGGCGTTGAGGATCTCGATCGCCTCGTCGATCGAGGCGCCCGGCCGGATCCGCTCGGCCGTGTCGCGCATCATCTGCTCGATCCGGGCGAGTTCGTCCCGGCCCCACTGGTACGTCTCCTCGAGGTCGATCGTCGACCCGAGGAACTCGCGGGAGTGCAGCAGATACCGCTCGCGCCCGACGGCGTCCGTGGCGGTGGCCTGGGGGAGGACGTCGGCCTCGAGCCGGTCGCAGGCTCCCTCGAACGCGCCGCGCGCGATCGCGACGCCCCCGGCGAGGTCCGCCCGCACCTCCTCCGGGAGCGGCTCCCCGCCGACCCGGGCGCTCGCGAGGAACTCGTCGAAGAACCCCCCGTCGGCGACCCAGCTGCGCACCTGCTCGACGAGCAGGCGCACCTGCCGCTCGGCCGGCCGGACGCCGAGGTCGATGGCGGCCTGCTGCGCCTCGAACCAGCCCGCGATGGCCGGCGGCACCGCCCGAAGGCGTCGCGCGATCGTGGCCCACTGGTCGAGCGTCTCCTGCGGCATCTGGTCGTAGACCGAGCGGATCGCGTGCAGGCCCGACGCGATGCCGTTGAGGCTGAGCAGTCCGGCGCCCGAGTCGTGCAGTTCGATCTCCAGGGCCAGCCGTTCGCGCATCGCCGCCTTGGTGACCGCGTCGACGAGGTCGCGGGGCTGTTCGGGGGCCAGCCGGTCGAGCGCGGACGCCGCCAGGTCGCGGTGCGCCCGGAAGCCCGCGGGCGAGAAGTCGTCGTACTCGTCCTGGCGGTCCGCGGAGCCGAGTTCCGTGAGCAGGATGGGGCTCATCGCCGCCATGTCGTCGAAGTACCCGTCGGCGATGTCATCGATGGGGCTCCGCTCGCGCAGCCCCTCCTCATTAGTCATGGCGCCACACTAAACCGAACGCGCGCCCACGGGCCGCGGCGCCCCTTCGGCGCCGTGGCGAGGGGGTCCGCTTACCCGATCCCGGGCGAGTGAACCGTCGCGCACTGAGTAAAGTCGGGTCCTGTGTCGACCGTTGTCGACGTGGGGGCAACGTCGTGGTTGACCTGAGCCAACTCGCCACGAGCCACCCGACCACCCAGCTTGGAGGAAGCATGAGCGACGCCCAGTCGAGCCCCGACCCGTCCGCCCAGCCGATGGTCGACGCCGTCGTGATCGGCGCGGGTCTCGCCGGTCTCAGCGCCGCGGCCACCCTGCACGCGCGGGGCCGCAGCGTGCTGGTCCTCGAGGCCCGCGACCGCATCGGCGGCCGGGTCTACACCGCCCACACCCCGTCCGGCGAGGCGGTCGAGATGGGCGCGCAGTGGCTCAACCCCGGGCACGACCACATGTTCGAGCTGGTCGAGCGGGCGGGCCTCGAGCTGGCGCCCCCCGTCCTCGGCGACTCGATGGTGATGCTCGAGGGCAAGGTGAACCGCATCACCCCCGACGCCGACCCCGACCACCCGGGGATGACCCCGTTCGAGGTCGCCGACCTCGGTCAGGGCCTGCTCCGGCTGCACCGGCTGGGCGAGCGCGTCACCGACAACCAGCCGTGGGCCGAGGCGAACGCGGCGTGGCTCGACCAGCCGTTCGAGCGCTGGGTGCGTTCCAACCTGCGCACCCCCGGCGGCAAGGCGGCGTTCCTGCACGTGCTCGGCCGCGCGGTCGGGCTGATCTCGCCCGAGTCCACCCTCGTCGACACCCTGCAGCGCATCGCCGGGCGCGACCTCGACTCGCTGGCCGCGGTCAACGCCGGCCTGCAGCAGCGCCGGGTCCAGGGCGGCATGGCCCAGGTGTGCGAGTTCCTCGCGGCGCAGCTGGGGGACGCCGTCCACCTCGGTGCCGTCGTCGACTCGGTCGTCATCGGCGAGCAGGCCATCACCGTGCACACCGCCGAGGGGGAGTCGTTCACCGGTCGCGACGTCATCGTGGCGATCCCGCCGCGCCTGGTCGACGGCATCGACTTCGAGCCCCCGCTGCCCGAATGGCGCTCCGACCTCGTCAAGGAGGTCCCGCAGGGCAACGTCATCAAGGCGGCGCTGATCTACGAGAAGCCGTGGTGGCGCGACCGGGGCATGTCCGGCCAGGTCGGCACGGACGCCGGACCCCTCCGGGTGATGAGCGACAGCAGCAACCGCGGCTCCTCCCAGGGAGTGCTCACCGGCTTCTTCGAGGGGGCCGAGGCTTCCGGTCTCGGACGCTGGACCGTCACCCTCCGGGAGCGCGCGTTCGTCGAGACCGTCCGCTCGGTGTTCGGGCCCGAGGCTCCGGCGCCGCTCGACTACATCGACGTCGACTGGTCGGGCGAGCGGTTCACCGGGGGCTGCCACGGCGCCCACTTCGCGCCGAGCGTGTGGACCACCGCGGCGTCCAGCCTCAGCGCCCCCGAGGGGCGCATCCACTTCGCCGGTGCCGAGTACGCCACCCGGTTCACCGGCTACCTCGAAGGGGCGTTGCGCTCCGGCAAGGAGGCGGCCGACCGCATCAGCAAGCGCTGATTCCGGTCGGCGGCCGCGCCGCCCTCAGGAGTGCACGTCCTCCTTGGGCACCACGACGGTCGAGTGCACCCGCTGGTAGTTGGTGTAGCGCACGTTGGACAGGTCGTAGCCGATCTCGGCGTGCTCGTTGACGTCGGCGCCGCTCGACTCGGCCGCCCGGCTGAGGCGCAGGCCCATCACGGCGTCGAGCGCCCGGGCGACCAGGTAGGTGACGACGAACGAGTAGGCCAGCACGGCGACCGCCGCGATCGCCTGCCGGTCGAGCAGGCCGGTGCCGTGACCGTAGAACAGCCCGCCCTTCATCGCCAGCAGGCCGAT
>JAJYQH010000294.1 GCA_021794705.1 Actinomycetes bacterium
GCGGGCCGACCCTCGCGGCGTCGTTCGTCCGGGCTGGGCTCGTCGACGAGATCGTCGCCTACGTCGCCCCCGCCCTGCTCGGCGCGGGCTCCCCGGCCGTCGGCGACCTGGGCGTCGCCACCATGGCCGGCATCCACCGCTGGAATCTTCGCGACCTGGCGCGCGTTGGCGACGACGCACGCCTCACCCTCACCCGCCCTCAGGAGGCCTGATGTTCACCGGAATCGTCGAGGAACTCGGCACGGTCACCGCGATCGAGCACACGGCGGACGCCGCCGTGCTGCAGATCGAGGGCCCGCTGGTGGTGAGCGACGCCGAGCACGGCGGGTCGATCAGCGTCAACGGCGTCTGTCTCACCGTCGTCGAGCACGACGAGCGCACGTTCAGCGTCGACGTCATGGCCGAGACCCTGCACCGCAGCTCGCTCGGCGACCTTACGCCGGGAGCCCGCGTGAACCTCGAGCGGGCGATGGCGGCGTCCTCGAGGTTCGGTGGCCACGTGGTGCAGGGCCACGTCGACGGCACCGCCCGCGTGATCGCCCGCACCCCCGGCGAGCGGTGGGAGGTCGTGCGCATCGAGCTGCCGGCGGACCTCGCCCGCTACGTCGTCGAGAAGGGGTCGATCACCGTCGACGGCGTCTCGCTGACGGTGTCGGCGATCGGCGCCGACTGGTTCGAGGTCTCGCTCATCCCGACCACCCTCGACCTCACCACCCTCGGGCACAAGCGGCCCGGCGACGTCGTCAACCTCGAGGTCGACGTGCTCGCCAAGTACGTCGAGCGGCTGCTCGCCGCCCGCGAGACGGAAGGAGTCCGGGCATGACCGGAGACTTCGCCAGCATCGAGCAGGCGCTGGACGCCCTGCGCCGGGGCATCCCGGTGCTCGCCCTCGACGACGCGGCCCGCGAGAACGAGGGCGACGTCATCCTCGCCGCCGAGACCCTCACCGACTCCTGGCTGGCCTGGACCATCCGGCACAGCTCCGGCTACATCTGCGCCCCGATGCCGGCAGCCCGGGCCGACCGGCTCGAGCTGCCGCTCATGGTCCCGCAGAACCAGGACCCCCTGCGCACCGCGTACACCGTCACCGTCGACGCGGCGAGCGGGGTCACCACCGGCATCAGCGCCGCCGACCGGGCGCACACGATCCGGACGCTGGCGGCGTCCGGTGCGACCGCGGGCGACCTCATCCGCCCCGGTCACGTGCTGCCGCTGCGGGCGCGCGCCGGCGGCGTCCTCGAGCGCCCCGGGCACACCGAGGCGGCCGTCGACCTCTGCCGGCTGGCCGGCCTCACCCCTGTGGGCGCCATCGGCGAGGTGGTCAACGACGACGGCACGATGATGCGCACCCCCGAGGTGCTGGCGCTCGGCGCGGAGTTCGGGCTGCCGGTGATCACCATCGCCGACCTCGTCGTGTGGCGCCAGCGCCACGACCGGGTGAGCGAGCGGGCCCGCACCCGGGTGCCCCTCGCGCAAGGCGTGTTCGAGACGGTCGGCTACCTCGACCACGTCACCGGCGCCGAGCACATGGCGATGATCAGCCCGCACGGCCTGGGGGACGCCGCCGACGTCCCGCTGGTCCGGGTGCACTCGGAGTGCCTCACCGGTGACGTCTTCGGATCGCTGCGCTGCGACTGCGGGCCCCAGCTGCAGGAGTCGCTGCGCCGCATCGCCGAGCAGCCCGGCGTCGTCATCTACCTGCGGGGGCACGAGGGCCGGGGCATCGGCCTGCTCGACAAGCTCCGCGCCTACGCCCTGCAGGACGCCGGCGCCGACACCGTCGACGCGCAACTGCAACTGGGCCTGCCCGTCGACGACCGCGAGTACGGGGCGGCCGCGGGCATCCTGCACGCCCTGGGCGTCGAGGCGGTGCGGCTGCTGAGCAACAACCCCGGCAAGCGCGCCGAGCTGATCGCCGGCGGCATCGACGTCGTCGAGGTGGAGCCGATCGAACTGCCCGCCAACCCGGCCAACGTGCGCTACCTGCGCACCAAGCGCGACCGGATGGGCCACACGCTCAGCCTGGAGCGGCTCGCGAGCGTCGACACCAGCACGCCGGACAGCCCGGTGCTCGACTCCACTCTTGCCCCCACTCTCGACACCCTCGACAGCACCGGAGGACTCTGATGGCCGGACACGGCGCCCCCACCCTCACCGTCGACGCGAGCGGCCTGCGGATCGCGATCGTCGCCGCCAGCTGGCACGAGACCGTGATGACCGGTCTCATCGGCGGAGCTCAGCGCGCCCTGGCGGACGCCGGCCTGCCCGACGCCCCGCTCGTCCGCGTGCCCGGCAGCTTCGAACTGCCGGTCGCCTGCGCCACCCTCGCGGACCGCTACGACGCGCTGGTCGCGCTCGGCGTCGTGATCCGGGGCGGCACCCCGCACTTCGACTACGTCTGCCAGGCGGCGACGATGGGCCTCACCGACGTCTCGGTGCGCTTCCGGACGCCGATCGGCTTCGGCGTCCTCACGTGCGACGACGACCAGCAGGCGCTCGATCGGGCCGGCCTCGAAGGGTCCAAGGAGGACAAGGGCTACGAGGCGGCCGTCGCCGCCCTCGCCACGGTGCGCGCGCTCCGCGACGTACCCCCGGTGGAGTCGCCGGTCTTCTGACCACCCGGCGCTCAGCGCAGCAGGCCGACCTCGTGGGCGAACAGCACGAGCCCCACCCGGTCGCGGCACTGCAGCTTGGCCAGCAGGTGCCCGATGTGGGTCTTCACCGTGCCCTCGGCCATGAACAGGGTGGTCGCGATCTCGGAGTTGGTCGCCCCGGTGACGATCTCCCGCAACACCTCCCGCTCCCGGTCGGTGAGCAGGGCCAGCCGCGGGTCCTCCTGACGTGGCGCGTCGGGAAGGTGCGGCACGACGTGGTCGAGCAGCCGCTTGGTGGTGCTCGGGGCCATGACGGCGTCCCCCGCGGCCACATTGCGGATCGCGCTGAGCAGGTCGCCCGGGCGCGCGTCCTTGAGCAGGAAGCCGGACGCGCCCGCCTTGAGCGCGGCGAAGACGTACTCGTCGACGTCGAAGGTGGTGAGCACGAGCACCCGCGCCGGGATGCCCTCCGCGGCGATCCGGCGGGTCGTCTCGACCCCGTCGAGCACCGGCATCCGGATGTCCATGAGCACGACGTCGACCGGGCGCTGGGCGAGCAGCTGCAGCGCCTGGGCACCGTCCGCCGCCTCGCCCGCCACCTCCATGTCGTCCTCCGACTCGATGAGCATGCGGAACCCGCTGCGCACGAGCGACTGGTCGTCGACGATGAGGACGCTGATCCGAGCGGTCGCGGCGGGCTGGGTCATGACTGGCTCCCCACTGGGTGGTTGGGTGCGGAGGGCACGAACGGCAGCTCCGCCCGCACCAGGAAACCACCCTCGGGGCGCGGGCCGGTAGTGAGCCGGCCGCCCATGGCCTCCACCCGCTCGCGCATGCCGCGCAATCCCGTCCCGTGACCATCGGACGCCGCGTCGGAGCCCCGCCCGTCGTCGGTGACGTCGACGATCACCCGCCCGCGCTCCTGGGTGAGGGTGACCGACGCCATCGCGCCCGGCCCGGCATGCCGGAGCACGTTGGTGAGCGCCTCCTGCACCACCCGGAACGCGGTGAGCCCGAGCGTCTGCGGCACGTGCGGCGGCTCGCCGATCACCCGTAGCTCCGCCCGGACGCCGGAGCGCGCGACCAGGTCGGGGATGTCACCGAGTCCCGGGGTCGGTGAGTAGTCGGCGTCCTCGGTCGGGCTGCCGCGGAGCACGGCGACGATCCGCCGCATCTCCGACAGGGCCTCCCGGCCCGACTCGGCGATGGTGTCGAGCGCCTCGAGCGCTGCCTCCGGCCGCTTCGCCGCGAGCGCGCGGCCCCCCTCGGCCTGCACGATCATCACCGACAGCGAGTGGGCGACGATGTCGTGCAGCTCCCGGGCGATCTGGGCCCGGCTGCGGGCCTCGCTGATCCGCAGCTGCTGCTCCTGCTCGGCGAGGGTGTGCGCCTCCCGTTCGGCCTGGGCGGCCTGGCGCTGCTCGAGCAGCCGCACCGACTCGAGCACCCGGCGTCCCATCGCGTAGGGCGCGAGCACCGAGCCGGCGCACATCACCGTGAGCACCCCGATCGCCACCAGCCGGTTGAGGTCGCTCGTCATGATCGGGCCGAAACTGCCCGTCCACCGGATCGGCCCGAGCATCGACGCCGCCGCCCCGATGATCAGGGCGAGCCGGGACGCGCGTCCGGGCACCCAGCGGGCGACCGAGTAGGCCGCCAGGGGGACGACGACGACCCCGGGCACCACCCGGTTGGAGCCGACGAGCACGAGCACCCCGCCGACCGTGATGAGTGCGAGCATGACGAACGGCGCCCGGCGCCGGAGGGCCATCGAGGCGACCATGAGGAAGTTTCCGACCGCGCTGAGCATCGAGTCGGCGGGGAAGATCGCGACGAGCACGGCGAGCAGGCCCATCGTCACGGCGATGTCGGACGCCAGCCCTCCCCGGGGCAGCGACAGCCGCACCGGCCCGCGACCGCCCGGCGACGAGGCGGGAGGGGCGGCGTCGCTCATGTCAGGTGGCGGCCGATCCACGCGGACAACTGTGCCTTGTTGCCGGCCCCCTGCTGCCGGGACACCTCCCGGCCGCCCTTGAGGATCACCAGCGTCGGGATGGCCTGGACGCCGAAGCGGGTCATGACCCGCGGAGACTGGTCGACGTCGACCTTCACCAGCTTGAGCCGCCCGGCGTTCTCGCCGGCCAGCCGCTCGAGGATGGGGCTGACCATGCGGCACGGCGCGCACCAGGGCGCCCACAGGTCGAGCAGCACCGGCACTCTCGCGTCGACCGCCGCGTCGAAGGTCGTCTCGTCCGCGGCGACGACCCATGGCAGCGGCGCGTGGCACTTCGCGCACTTCGGAATGCCCGACGCGGAAGCGGGAACCCGGTTGCGCGCCCCGCACGCCGGGCAGGCCACGACATCTGAACTCATGAGCCCAGCGTAGGCGCGGTACCCCGCCCCGTGTTCCCGCCCCCGGATCCCTCGGCACCGTCGAAGCTGCTCGCCAGACCCTCAATCGCCACTGCAGGCGTCCCCCCTCATGGCGGGTTCACTGCCCGGGCCAAGTTCGCTATCTTGGCGCCACGAAGGGAGTCCTGTTGAACCTCGACGGCGTTGCCGGCTGGGAGCCCCACTCCTCGCCCTACCGAACCCTCGCCCTCGACGTGGCCGAGGGACGCCGCGACGAGGCGTGGCTGACCCGCCGCCTCGACTTCATCGACGCCCGGCTCGACCTCAGCGATCACCGGCTCCTCGGCATCCTCAAGCTCTACCTGCGGGGCGGCGACCTGCTCCGGCCCGAGCAGCGCGCCCGCATCGAGCAGACCGTGCTCGGGTTCAAGTACCACTGGCGCGAGCGCGGGAACGACTCCATGTGCACGTGGAGCGAGACCCACCAGCTGCTCCTCGCCGTGTGCGAGTACCTCGCCGGCCAGGCGCTGCCCGAGCGCCACTTCACCAACGACGGGCGCACGGGTGCGCAGAAGCGGGAGTTCGCCGAGCGCCGGCTCCGCGGCTGGCTCGACGACCGCTTCCTCTACGGCTTCAGCGAGTGGCTCTCCAACACCTACTACGAGATCGACATCATCGGGCTCTCGGTGCTCATCGATCACGCGGACGATCCCGACCTCGTCACCCGGGCGACGATGGTGCTCGACCTGCTCTTCTACGACATCGCGCTCAACCGCTTCGCCGGGCGGTTCGCGGCGAGCGCCGGGCGGGCCTACTCCCGGCAGAAGGCGCGCCCGAGTCGTGCGGAGATCAACACGATCCTGCGCGAGGTGTTCGAGACCCCGCAGGCCTTCGACCCGGACGACCTGGCATCGGTGTTCATCGGGCGCGACGTCTATCAGGTGCCGCACGCGATCCGTGACGTCGCCGCCTACACCGGCGAGGTCGAGGTGCGGGCGTCCTACGGGCTCGACGTCGACGAGGTGGAGGCGGAGGTGTACCGC
>JAJYQH010000277.1 GCA_021794705.1 Actinomycetes bacterium
GGACCTGCTCCCGCCCTGCAACGCGGGCTGCCCGGCCGGTGAGAACATCCAGGAGTGGCTGCGGCTGATCAAGGCCGGCGACGACGAGAGCGCCTGGCGGCAGCTCACCCGCGACAACCCGTTCCCCGCGATCCACGGCCGGGTCTGCTACCACCCCTGCGAGACCGCCTGCAACCGTAAGGACCTCGACTCGTCGGTGTCGATCCACTCGGTCGAGCGCTACCTCGGCGACCAGGGCATCGCCAACGGCTGGACCTTCGACCACCCCCGCAACAACACCGGCTACCGGGTGCTCGTCGTCGGCGCCGGGCCGTCCGGCCTGTCCGCCGCCTACCACCTCGCCCGCCTCGGCCACGAGGTCGAGATCCACGATTCGGCCGACCTGCCCGGCGGCATGATGCGCTACGGCATCCCCGAGTACCGGCTGCCGCGCGACGTGCTCGACGCCGAGATCCGCCGGATCGTCGACCTCGGGGTGAAGATCGTCAACAACCACAAGGTCGGCGACCTGCTCGAGGAGCAGCGCCAGGGACACTTCGACGCCGTGTTCGTCGCCGTCGGCGCGCACCTGTCCAAGCGGGTCGACATCCCCAACCAGGACGCCCAGCGGATCGTCGACGCCGTCACCTTCCTCCGCGACGTCGCGAGCGGCGAGCGTCCGGTGATCGGCCGCCGGGTCGCCGTCTACGGCGGCGGCAACACCGCGATGGACGCCGCCCGCGTCGCCCGGCGCCTCGGCGCCGAGGAGTCGGTGATCGTCTACCGGCGCACCCAGGCGCAGATGCCGGCCCACGAGGAGGAACGGCTCGAGGCCGAGCGCGAGGGCGTCCAGATGCACTGGCTGCGCACGATCAGCTCGATGGAGGACAACGACATCGTCGTCGAGGTGATGGAGCTCGACGAGTCCGGACGCGCCCGCGGCACCGGACGGTTCGAGAAGCTCGAGGCCGACACCGTCATCCTCGCCGTCGGGCAGGAGGCCGACACCCGGTTCCTCCACAACATCCCCGGCATGCGGTTCGAGAACGACGTCGTCGAGGTCGACCACCAGACCCTCATGACCGACGTCCCGGGCATCTTCGCCGGCGGGGACGCCGTCCCGTCCGAGCGCACGGTGACCATCGGCGTCGGTCACGGCAAGAAGGCCGCCCGCCAGATCGACGCGTGGCTCAACCGGCACGCCGACACCCGCCCCGCCAAGCACCCGGTCGTCACCTTCGACATGCTCAACCTCTGGTACTTCGGCGACCACGAGCGCCGGGTGCAGCCGGAGGTCGACCCCAGCGAGCGCGACGACTTCAGCGAGGTCGTCGGCGGCCTCGAGCCCGACCAGGCCCGGTTCGAGGCCGCCCGCTGCCTGTCGTGCGGCAACTGCTTCGAGTGCGACGGCTGCCTCGGCTCGTGCCCCGAGGACGCCATCATCAAGCTCGGCAAGGGCCACCGCTACCGCTTCGACTACGAGCGGTGCACCGGCTGCGCGACCTGCGCCGACCAGTGCCCTGTCCACGCCATCGAGATGATCCCGGAGCCACGATGACCACCACCTACTACACCAGCCAGGTACCCGGGAGCGAAGACCTGTCGCAGGTCGCCAGCAGCCCGATGCCCGAGAGCGTCGCCGGGCTGCTCGCCGAGCCGGCCCGGCCGGGCGCCGCGGCCCGTGTCACCCCCGGCGAGCGGGTGATCGTCGACGGCAACGAGGCGGCCGCCGACGTCGCCTACCGGCTCAACGAGCTGTGCTCGATCTACCCGATCACCCCGTCGTCCACGATGGCCGAGCTGGCCGACGAGTGGGCGGCGCACGGACGCCGCAACGTGTGGGGCCAGGTGCCCACGGTCGTCGAGATGCAGTCCGAGGGCGGCGCGGCCGGGGCGATGCACGGCGCGCTGCAGGGCGGGGCCATGTGCACCACCTTCACCGCCTCGCAGGGCCTGCTGCTCATGATCCCGAACATGTACAAGATCGCGGGCGAGCTCACGAGCACGGTGTTCCACGTCGCCGCGCGGTCGCTGGCCGCCCAGGGTCTGTCGATCTTCGGCGACCACCAGGACGTCATGGCCGTGCGCCAGACCGGCGTCGCCCTGCTGTCGTCGGCGTCCGTGCAGGAGGCCCACGACATGGCGCTGATCTCGCAGGTCGCGACCATGCACACCCGGATCCCGTTCGTGCACTTCTTCGACGGGTTCCGCACCAGCCACGAGCTCAACACCCTCGACCGGCTGAGCGACGACGTGCTGCGGGCGATGGTGCCCCCGAAGCTCATCCAGGAGCACCGCCGTCGGGCGCTGTCGCCCGAGAACCCGTTCATCCGCGGCACCGCCCAGAACCCCGACACCTACTTCCAGTCGCGCGAGACCGTCAACGCGTTCTACCTGTGGACGCCGTCGGTCGTGCAGAAGGTGATGGACCGGTTCGCCGAACTCACCGGACGCCAGTACCACCTCGTCGACTACCACGGCGACCCCGACGCCGAGAGCGTCGTCGTGATCATGGGGTCGGGCGCGCAGACCGCGGCCCAGACGGTCGAGCACCTCAACCGCCGGGGCGCCAAGCTCGGCGTGGTGCAGGTGCACCTCTACCGGCCGTTCCCGACCCAGGCGCTGCTGGCGGCCATCCCGGCGTCCGCGACGCGCATCGCCGTGCTCGACCGCACCAAGGAACCCGGGGCCGAGGGCGAGCCGCTGTTCCTCGACGTCGTCACCGCGCTCGGCGAGGCCGTGTCCACCGGCAGCCGGGCGTCGATGCCCAGGGTCATCGGCGGCCGCTACGGCCTCTCGTCGAAGGAGTTCACGCCCGGGATGGTGGCCGGCGTGTTCGACGAGCTGGCCAAGGACGCCCCGCGTCCCCGGTTCACCGTCGGCATCGTCGACGACGTCACCCACCTCAGCCTCGACTACGACGCCGAGCTCGACATCGAGGACCCCGCCACCGTGCGGGCGGTCTTCTACGGCCTGGGGTCCGACGGCACGGTCGGCGCCAACAAGAACACGATCAAGATCCTCGGCAGTTCCGACGACACCTACGCCCAGGGCTACTTCGTCTACGACTCGAAGAAGTCCGGCTCGCAGACCGTCTCGCACCTGCGGTTCGGGCCGAAGCCGATCCAGGCGCCCTATCTCGTGAGCAAGGCCGGCTTCATCGGCTGCCACCACTGGAGCATCATCGAGCGGATGTGCGTGCTCGAGTTCGCGCGCCCCGGCAGCACCCTGCTGCTCAACTCGCCCTACCCGGCCGAGGAGGTGTGGCAGCACCTGCCCGAGACGATGCAGCAGCGCATCCTCGAGCTCGGCGTGCAGCTCTACGTCATCGACGCCAACTCGGTGGCGCGTGAGGTGGGCCTGGGACGCCGCACCAACACCGTGCTGCAGACCTGCTTCTTCGCGATCTCCGGCGTCCTGCCGCGCGAGCAGGCGATCGAGAAGGTCAAGGCCGCGATCACCAAGACCTACTCGAAGAAGTCGATGGACATCGTGCGCAAGAACCACGAGGCCGTCGACGCGTCCCTGGCCCACCTGCACAAGGTCGAGATCCCCGGGGAGGTGAACTCCGGGGTGCACCTGCTCGCCCCGGTTCCCCCGACCGCACCCGACTTCGTCCGGCGGGTGACCGCGAAGATGCTCGCGGGGCAGGGTGACAAGCTGCCGGTGTCGGTGCTGCCGGTCGACGGGTCGTACCCGAGCGGAACCACCCAGTACGAGAAGCGCAACATCAGCGACATCATCGCGGTGTGGGACGCCGAGGCGTGCATCCAGTGCGGCAACTGCTCGTTCGTCTGCCCGCACGCCGTGATCCGCAGCAAGTACTACCCGGGCTCGGCGCTCGAGGGGGCCCCGGCCTCGTTCGAGTCGGCGTCCCTCGACGCCACCGGCCTGCCCGACACCCGGTACACCCTGCAGGTGTACGCCGAGGACTGCACCGGCTGCGGCCTGTGCGTCGAGGCGTGCCCGGTCAAGCCGATCGGCCAGCCGAGCCGCCGGGCGATCAACCTGGCGCCGGTGCTCGACCGCACCGAGCAGCGCCGCAACGTCGAGTTCTTCGAGACCCTGCCGGTCAACGACCGGTCGCGGGTCGACTTCGGCACCGTGCGGGGCACCCAGTTCCTCCAGCCGCTGTTCGAGTTCAGCGGCGCGTGCTCGGGCTGCGGCGAGACGCCGTACCTCAAGCTGCTCACCCAGCTGTTCGGCGATCGGGCCACCGTGGCCAACGCCACCGGCTGCTCGTCCATCTACGGCGGCAACCTGCCCACCACGCCGTGGGCGAAGAACGCCGAGGGACGCGGGCCCGCCTGGTCGAACTCGCTGTTCGAGGACAACGCCGAGTTCGGCCTCGGGCTGCGGCTGGCCGCCGACCTGCACGCGGGGCTGGCCCGGGAGCGGGTGGCCGAGCTGCGGGAGGTCATCGGCGACGACGAGCTCGTCGACGGGCTGCTCACCGGCGCCCAGATGCGCGAGAGCGACCTCGCCGACCAGGCCGAGCGGGTCAAGCTGCTGCGCGCGAAGCTCGACGGGCTGCACGGCCCCGAGGTCGACGACCTCAAGTCGGTGGCCGACCATCTGCTCCGCCGCTCGGTGTGGATCGTCGGCGGCGACGGCTGGGCCTACGACATCGGCTCGGCCGGCGTCGACCACGTGCTGGCGTCCGGCCGCAACGTCAACGTGCTCGTGCTCGACACCGAGGTCTACTCCAATACGGGTGGGCAGAGCAGCAAGTCGACCCCGCTCGGGGCGGTGGCGAAGTTCGCGGCGGCCGGCAAGACGACCAACAAGAAGGACCTCGCCCTCCAGGCGATCGCCTACGGCAACGTCTACGTGGCCCGGGTGGCGATGGGCGCCGACCCACAGCAGACGCTCAAGGCGTTCCGCGAGGCCGAGTCGTACGACGGGCCGAGCCTCATCCTCGCCTACAGCCACTGCATCGCCCACGGCATCGACATGCGCCAGGGCCTCGACCAGCAGTACAAGGCGGTCAACTCGGGCCACTGGCCGCTCATGCGCTACAACCCGGTGGTCCGGGACGCCGGCGGCGTCCCGTTCCTCCTCGACTCGCCCCGCCCGCGGGTGTCGCTGCGCGACTACCACAGCGGGGAGCTGCGCTTCCGGATGCTGCAGAACGCCGACCCGGAGGAGGCCGAGCGGCTGCTCGTCCTCGCCCAGGAGCAGGTCGACCGCCGGTGGAAGGAGTACGAGCACATGGCGGCCCAGCCCGCCGAGGCGTTCGCGAGTGCCCGGGCCGGCGCCCAGCGGCAGTAGTGACGGGCCCACGAACCGCAAGGCGACGACCGACGAGGAGATGGCGATGACGACCGACCTGACCACCCGCTACCTGGGACTGGAGCTGCGCTGCCCGGTGGTGGCCTCCGCGGGACCGCTGCAGCAGACCGTCGAGGGGATCAAGGCCCTCGTCGAGGGTGGCGTCGGGGCCGTCGTCCTGCACTCGCTGTTCGAGGAGGAGGTGCGGCGCGAGTCGGCGCGGTTGCAGGAGCTGGCCGAACTGCACTCGGAGACCTACAGCGAGGCGGTCAGCTACTTCCCCGACCTGCCCTCGGAGGAGCAGGGGACGATCTACCGCTACCTCAAGCTCATCGAGAAGGGCGCCTCCGCGACCGACGTGCCGCTCATCGGCAGCATCAACGGGGCGACCAGGGGCGGCTGGGTCGAGACCGCCCGGCGGATGCAGGACGCCGGGGCCGCGGCGATCGAGCTGAACATCTACCTCGTGCCCGGTGACGTGAGCACGTCCGGGCGGGAGATCGAGGACCGGCACCTCGAGATCGCCATCGCCGTCAAGCAGGCGGTCGAGGTGCCGGTGGCGGTCAAGTTGTCCCCGTACTTCAGCTCGCTCGGCCACCTCGCCACCGCGCTCGACCGGGCCCGGATCGACGGCCTCGTGCTGTTCAACCGGTTCCTCCAGCCCGACATCGACATCGAGCGGGTGCGGGTCGTGCCCGGCGTCACCCTGTCGCGCCC
>JAJYQH010000117.1 GCA_021794705.1 Actinomycetes bacterium
CCGGCCGGTGACCGGGGAACCGATCACCGAGGAGGCCCTGGCCGCGCTCGTCGCGCCCCGGCAGCCCGCCCGCAAGCGCGGCCCGAAGGGCGGGCGTCCGCGTCCGGACTCCGGCGGCTGGGGTGGTGGCGGCTCGGGCCAGAATGGGCAGGGCCGTCGGCCCTACCGGGGCGGACGGGACGACGCCCCTCGTCGTGGTGGGTATCGTCGAGCGGAACGCAACGACTGACGAGTCAACTTCGGGAGCCGAGCTGTGACCAGCGAACGCGTGTCGACCCAGTCCGGGGGAACCCCTGACCAGGCCGGGGAGGTGGAGGAGGGAAACCTGAGCCTGCGGGTGGCGGATCCCTCCGACGCCGCCGCGATGCTTGCGGTGATCCGTGAGGCCTTCGGGGCCCGTCCCAAGGTCGACCCGCCGCCCGCGTACCTCTCGGACACCGCCGAGCAGATCGCGGCCTCGCTCGCGACCGCGCCGGGGGTGATCGCCGAACTCGTCGACGACCACGGTCACCGCCAGGTCGTCGGCTGCCTGCTCATGACCCTCGACGGCGACCTGGCCGGACTGCACCGGGTGAGCGTGCTTCCCGGGCACCGCCTCGCGGGGATCGCCGAAGCGATGGTCCGCGGCGCCGTCGAGCTCGCCACCGACCTCGGCGCCACCCGGCTCGAACTGCTCTCGCGGCGCGAGTTCCCGGCCACCCGCAACTGGTGGGAGCGCCACGGGTTCCACGCCGTGCGCGAGGTTCCCACCGGGTTCGTCATGCAGCGCGGGCTTCCCGTGCGGGTCGAGGTGCCCGACACCTACGCGATGCGGCGGCTCGGACGCCGGCTGGCGCGGGTGCTCCGTGGCGGCGACGTCGTCATCGCCAGCGGGGATCTCGGCGCGGGCAAGACGACCCTCACCCAGGGACTAGGGGCCGAGCTGCACGTCGCCTCGCCGATCATCTCGCCGACCTTCGTCCTGTCCCGCGTCCACCGCCCGCTCGGCGACGGGCCGGGCCTCGTGCACGTCGACGCCTACCGGCTCTCCTCGCCCGCCGAGCTCGAGGACATCGATCTCGACGCCACCCTGGCCGACTCGATCACCCTCGTCGAGTGGGGCGCCGGACTGGCCGAGGGGCTGGCCCCCTCCTGGCTCGACGTCGACATCCGGCGCAGTGGCGACCCGGACGACGAGACCCGCATCGTCTACGTCGTCGGCACCGGCCCCCGGTGGGACGACGTCGACCTCACGCCGCTGGCCGTCGACGCCCCCGAACCGGGCGACGCGGCGTCCGCCACCGAGACCACGACCGACGAAGGGACACGGGCATGAGCGAGTGGGTGCTGGGGATCGACACCTCCACCGACGTGTGCATCGGCCTCGCGCGGGACGGCGAGCCGGTGGCGGCGCTGCGGATCGACGACCGGCGGGCCCATGCCGAACACCTCCAGGCCCTCATCGACCAGGCCTGCGCCGACCAGGGCATCCCCCTCACGGACGTCGACCGCGTCGTCGTCGGCCTCGGACCCGGCCCGTTCACCGGCCTGCGGGTGGGCATCGTCACCGCCCGCACCATCGCCGCGCTCGGCGGCGGCTTCCCCGGCACCATCGCCGTGCCGAAGGGGGTCTGCAGCCTCGACGTCGTCGCCCGCCAGGCGGTGCTCGGGTCGGATGCACCCGCCGGGGAGTTCGTCGTGGCGTCCGACGCCCGCCGCCGCGAGCTCTACTGGGCCCGCTACTCCTCGACCGGCGAGCGGATCGGCGAGCCGCAGGTGGGCCGTCCCGACACGCTGCCCGACCTGCCGCTCGTCGGGCCCGGGGCCGATCTCTACGCCGAGGTCCTGGGCTCGCGGGTCGCGCCCGGGCCCCGGGCGCTCGACGCGGGGGTGCTGGCGGCGTCCATCGACGTGCTCGCGGACGCCGGCATCGAGCCCCTGTACCTCCGCAAGCCGGACGCCACCGTGCCCTCCACCCGCAAGTCGACGCTGGTCACGCCCCGGCTGAGCCGGCGGTGACCGGAGCGGCCGGCGTCCCCAACGCCGGAGCCGACGAACTCGCGCGCCTCGACGAGGCGTGCTTCCCCGCCCCGGAACGCTGGAGCGCGGCCGCCTGGGACGGCGAACTGCGTGCCGGCGACCGGATCATCGGAGTGCGGCGCGTCGGCGGGCGGCTGGTGGCGGCCGCCACCGTGCAGGTGGTGGCCGGGGACGCCGACCTGCACCGGATCCTCGTCGACCCCGCCCACCGGGGGCGGGGACTCGCCCGCGACCTGCTGACGGAGATGGTCGACAGGGCCTCCCGCCGGGCGGGGCGGATGCTGCTCGAGGTGCGGCCCGACAACCTCGCCGCCCTCGCCCTCTACCGCGGCGCCGGCTTCGCCGTCATCGCCCGCCGCGCCTCCTATTACGGTCCGGGCGTCGACGCCCTCGTCATGGAGCTCGCCCTGGTCTCCCACCCCGAGGGGCAGGCCGGGAAGGGGGCCGACCCCCGACCCGATGCGGGCCTTTCGACGGGGGTGTGTCACGCTGGGGGCGAACCCCGGGAGGAAACGCCATGAACACCCTCGAGCAGCACTCGCAGATCTACCTCGACACGGCCGCCGCCTTCGTCGACCAGGTGTCGCGCATCCCGGTGTCCGCCTACGAGCAGCCCGCCCTCGGCGAGTGGAACGTGCGGCACCTCATCGCCCACACCGGCCGGTCGATGCAGACGGTGCTCGAGTACCTGGCCCGCCCGGCCGAGCGGATCGACCTCTCGACGGCCTCCGAGTACTACCACGCGACCCGGCAGCTCGCCGCCGCCGACGGTGTGGCCCAGCGGGCCGTCGCCGCCCCCGAGGGCCTGCGGGACGGGGCGACGGAGGCCATGACCCGACTGCTGGCCCAGGTGACCGAGGCACTGGACGCCGTCCAGGCCGACGACCCCGAGCAGGTGCGGATCATCACGACGATCGCCGGCGGGATGCGCATCTGCACCTACCTGCACACCCGGATCTTCGAGCTCACCGTGCACTCGCTCGACCTGGCCGCGGCCACCGGCGTCCCCGTCGACCTGCCCGCCGACGCCCTGCGGATCACCCTCGAGATCGAGGGTGAACTCGCGGTGCTCGACGGGCGCGGCGGCGAGGTCGTGCTGGCGCTCGCCGGGCGGGCGCCGCTCGACCCGCAGTTCTCGATCGTCTGACGCGCGGCGTCAGCGGAGCAGGTTGGGCCCGCCGGTCACGTCGTCGAGGGCGGAGACGATCGCGGGCGGCAGCACCTGGTCGTCGACGTCGAGGAACTCCCCGAGCTGGGCGACCGTGCGGGCGCCGAGGATGGGGGCCGTGACCCCCGGGGCGTCGCGCACCCACAGCAGGGCCACCTGGGCGGGCGTCAGCCCCAGTCCCTCCGCGGCGGTGCAGACGGCGTCCACCACCGCCCGGTACTTGGGTTCGAGGTAGGGCTCGACGAACCACGCGAGGTGGTCGGAGCCGCCGCGCGAGTCGCGCGGCGTGCCCGAGCGGTACTTCCCGGTGAGGACGCCGCGGCCGATCGGCGACCAGGGGAACACGCCCATGCCGTGGGCGAGCGCCGCGGGGAGCACCTCGAGCTCGACCCTCCGGGCGACGAGGGAGTATTCGACCTGGGTGCTGACCAGGCGCGCCCGCCCCGGCACCGCCTGCTGCCAGGTGGCGGCCCGGGCGGTCTGCCAACCGACGAAGTTGCTGATGCCCACGTACCGGGCCATGCCGCTGGTGACCGCATGGTCGAGCGCGTCGAGGGTCTCGTCGAGCGGGGCCGATCCCCACGCGTGCAGTTGCCACAGGTCGACGTGGTCGGTGTGCAGCCGCCGCAGGGATCCCGCCAGGTCGTCGAGCAGGGCCCGCCGCGAGGTGTCGACGCTGCGGCGTCCGGCGTGCAGCCCGAACCCGCCCTTGGTGGCGATGATGAGGTCGTCGCGGCGGATGTCGGTGTGGATGAGCTTGCCGATGACGTTCTCGGCGGCGCCGTTCCCGTAGGCGGGCGCGGTGTCGATGAGGTTGCCGCCGTCGGCGAGGAACCGGCGCACCAGGTCGCGGGCGGCGGCGGGGGACACGTCCGCGCCCCAGGTCATCGTGCCCAGGCCGAGGCGCGACACCGTCAGCCCGGATTCGCCGACGCGTCTCATCGTTTGGCTCACCGGGTGAGCTTAGCCAGTGGACGCCGGGATCGCGCCGGGACGGGCGGGGCGCCGGCTCGCCCTAGGCTGGGCCCATGCCCACGCTCATCCTCGCCCGGCACGGCCGGAGCACGGCCAACACCGAGGGGATCCTCGCCGGACGCCGACCGGGGATCGCCCTCGACGACCTCGGACGCTCCCAGGCGATGGGGATCGGGGAGCGGCTCCGCGGCGTCGAGCTCGCCCTCGCCGTGCACTCGCCGCTCGAGCGGTGCGCGGAGACCCTCCAGCTCGCCCTCGACTCGTGGGCCGGTGGCACGCCGCCCGTGCACGCCGACGACGGCGTCATCGAGTGCGACTACGGCTCCTGGACCGGACGCACGCTCAAGGACCTCGGGTCGGAGGAGCTGTGGACGACCGTGCAGCAGCGTCCCTCGGCCGTCGTCTTCCCCGAGGGTGAGGCCATGGACGCCATGCGCGCGCGGGTGGTCGCGGCCGTGCACGGGTGGAACGGCCGGCTCGGGGAGCACGACGCCTGGTTGCTCGTGGCCCACGCCGACCCCATCAAGGCGATCCTCTCCGACGCGCTGGCCCAGCCGTTCGACCAGTTCCAGCGGATCGGCGTCGACCCGGCGTCCGTCAGCGTCGTGCACTACCCCGGTGACGGCAAGCCGCCGTTCGTCGTCACCGTGAACTCCCTGTCGGGCCAGGTCCGCACCTTCGTCGGCCGCTTCACCGAGAGGCACGGCGGCCCCGAACCGGGCGGCGGGGCCGGTCAGGCCGAGTGAGCCCACCGAACGGGGCGGACGACGGCAACTAGGCTGGAACGGCTGGGTCAGCAAGGGGAGTCCCCCGAGGAGGAGAGGTCATGGCTCTGGTGCACCACTACGAGTTTCCCGACAGGTTCGTCGCCGGCACGGTCGGCCAGCCGGGGGAACGCACCTTCTTCGTGCAGGCTCGTCAGGGGAGCAGGCTCACGAGCGTCGTCTGCGAGAAGCAGCAGGTGCAGGTGCTCGCCGACCACCTCGAGCGGGTGCTCGACGAACTCGCCCGGCTCAGCGACGGCACGCTCGACATCCCGTCGGCCCGCACCACCGCCCGCGACCTCGACCCGCTCGACGCCCCGCTGCAGGAGGACTTCCGTGCGGGCACGATGACCATCGCGTGGGACGCCGAGCTGTCGGCCGTCCAGGTCGAGATGTTCACCGTCGTCGACGACGACGAGGAACAGCAGGAGACCGACTTCCCGTTCAGCGGCGAGCAGCCCGACAACGAGTCGCTGTCGGTCAAGATCACCCCCGAACAGGCCCGCGACTTCGTGGCCCGGGCCCGCAGCCTGGTGGCGGCGGGACGTCCGGCGTGCCCGTTCTGCGGCCAGCCGATCAACCCCGAGGGTCACATCTGCCCCCGGTCGAACGGCTACCGGCGTCCCCTCTTCGAGTAGCCGATGGACGCCGCCGCCGAGGCCACGACCCCCTGGCAGGTGTTGGGGAGGCTGGTGGACGCCTCCAACGCCACCTTCCTGCTCGCCGACCCCGAGGGTCAGCGGTTCGTGTACAAGCCCCGCGCGGGGGAGCGCCCGCTGTGGGACTTCCCCGACGGCACGCTGGCCAACCGGGAGGTCGCGGCCTACGAACTGTCGCGGGCCAGTGGATTCGACGTCGTGCCGCATACGGTGATGGTCGACGACGCCCCGCTCGGCCGCGGTGCCCTCCAGCGCTGGGTCGACCAGCCGGACGCCGGCGAGCTCGTGGCCCTCGTCGCGGCCGACGAGATTCCCGACGAGTGGTACGGCGTGGTCATCGGCGTCGACAACCACGACCGCGACGTCGCCCTCG